>NZ_JAMAVT010000099.1:0-335 GCF_023713665.1 Paenibacillus sp. MER 180
TACGCCTAATGCTGCTGTAAGACAAGCAACTGTCGCTTCATTGCCTTCTTGCTCAAGCGTTTCTTGAATCTGTTGTACGGTATATACATCGCTCCAGTGAGCCAGTGCCTGCAGACGCTCCTTGCGTACCTCAAGCTCCTTCACCATGACATATTGCTGCATCGCGTCTGGCAACATACGAATAAACTGAGAATGCGTAACACTGCGCGGCTTCCGCAGCAGGTTCTTGAACACTGTAGGCCATGGGATCTGTACGGTTTGTCCCGTATACGGACGAGGTACTTCCTGTATTCGTTGGTGCTGGCTGCTTAGGATTACCATGCGATCCCAAAACG
>NZ_JAMAVT010000100.1:0-333 GCF_023713665.1 Paenibacillus sp. MER 180
CCATGAAAAAAGACACCAGCTGCTCATGACTTTCATAGATCGGAATGGGAACGGCCCAGTTGCGTTTGGCATATCCGCATTTGTTTTCCACATGCCCTTTCTCATGTCCGCTGTATGGATTACAAAACCTCCAGAAAACATTCCTGATTCTCCGCCGGTGTTGGATAAACAAACGAAGCATTACTATATGGAAAGGACACTACTACCAGTTTATAGGTGAGCAGTTGCTGTGCTTGACTCACTTGAATGGTGGTGAAATCCACCTGTGCTTCCCCTGGCGGATGCTCTAGCCGTTCGTAGATCTTGGCTCGCGAAAGTTGCATTTCGTTTTTC
>NZ_JAMAVT010000101.1:0-323 GCF_023713665.1 Paenibacillus sp. MER 180
GTAGATAGGTTGGAGGTGGAAGCACAGCAATGTGTGGAGCTGACCAATACTAATCGGTCGAGGGCTTATCCTAAAAGATTAAACCCCAAAAAGTGACGTGAAGCTTTGCAGCAACACCGAAACCTTTCCGGGGGCCCCGGATGAACATCTAGCACTAACTTTCGCATTCAGTTTTCAGGGTACAGCCTGAAACATCATATTCCCTGATAGCTCAGTTGGTAGAGCACTCGACTGTTAATCGAGTTGTCACAGGTTCGAGTCCTGTTCGGGGAGCCATGGAGAGATGTCCGAGTTTGGTCGAAGGAGCACGATTGGAAATCGTG
>NZ_JAMAVT010000102.1:0-315 GCF_023713665.1 Paenibacillus sp. MER 180
ATGAGGGCTACGGCCCTCTAAGGGGAGAGATACAAGTGACTGAAAGCGAGTTGAAGATGCTGAAGTCGGACATAACAGCAGAAGTCATCAAGGAACTGACAGGTAAGGATCTGAGAACGGCACAAGACACGTCCCGGCCATTAGCTCAAGTTTATGCCAGATATAAAGATTCACTCTATAAGAAGTTCGGTATTGTCACCTATGCGCAAGCTTGGGACAGCATTCGGAAGCTGGCGACATTCAGGGCAGGGCATAGATATGTTCGTGATTTGCTGCCAAGCGAGGAAGCAGAGGCTGCGGAATTTGCGGAAAGCA
>NZ_JAMAVT010000103.1:0-302 GCF_023713665.1 Paenibacillus sp. MER 180
AATACAGGAAGTACCTCGTCCGTATACGGGACAAACCGTACAGATCCCATGGCCTACAGTGTTCAAGAACCTGCTGCGGAAGCCACGCAGTGTTACGCATTCTCAGTTTATTCGTATGTTGCCAGACGCGATGCAGCAATATGTCATGGTGAAGGAGCTTGAGGTACGCAAGGATCGTCTGCAGGCACTGGCTCACTGGAGCGATGTATATACCGTACAACAGATTCAAGAAACGCTTGAGCAAGAAGGCAATGAAGCGACAGTTGCTTGTCTTACAGCAGCATTAGGCGTACAGCAAGGAA
>NZ_JAMAVT010000104.1:0-295 GCF_023713665.1 Paenibacillus sp. MER 180
GGAATGAATCCTGCGTTCATTATAGAACCGTATGAATTCGGACACCACTTGATAGGCTTCACCATAAGTTTGAAATTCGTATTTATTCAAACAATCATCTTGCAAGATTCGATGAAAAGACTCAATATGGGCATTCATATTCGGTGTTCTAGGCGGTATTCTTTCATGCTCCATACCAAAGTCGATACATGCTTCCTCAAAAGTGCTTGATACGAACTGTGGGCCGTTGTCTGAGCGAATTACTGGCACCGTCTGAGAGCCAAATAATTGGCGTTTAAACAAAGCGGCTTGTATG
>NZ_JAMAVT010000105.1:0-286 GCF_023713665.1 Paenibacillus sp. MER 180
GTACATATTCACAAGCAACTGTATAGGCCTCTCTTACGATTTCTGGTACGTTCAGGTCAAAGACATCAAATGTCTTCTTGCGGAACTCCTCGGTAATAGCGGATGCTTTAAATAGTCGTTCCAAGTTCCGTCTCTTCTCGCATTCACAATCGACCCAAAAATCAACAAAGTATTCTATATCACCGTGCCGTTGAGGTAACTTTTTAAAAAATCCGCGCAAGTCTTTACACTTAGGACATTCATACTTAGCTTCTTCCCGGCTTGTCGAGGAACGCGAATTCGCTTT
>NZ_JAMAVT010000106.1:0-286 GCF_023713665.1 Paenibacillus sp. MER 180
GTACATATTCACAAGCAACTGTATAGGCCTCTCTTACGATTTCTGGTACGTTCAGGTCAAAGACATCAAATGTCTTCTTGCGGAACTCCTCGGTAATAGCGGATGCTTTAAATAGTCGTTCCAAGTTGCGTCTCTTCTCGCATTCACAATCGACCCAAGAATCAACAAAGTATTCTATATCACCGTGCCGTTGAGGTAACTTTTTAAAAAATCCGCGCAAGTCTTTACACTTAGGACATTCATACTTAGCTTCTTCCCGGCTTGTCGAGGAACGCGAATTCGCTTT
>NZ_JAMAVT010000107.1:0-277 GCF_023713665.1 Paenibacillus sp. MER 180
TATGAGCAATATATGCTCTGCTTGGCGACGTCCTACTCTCCCGGGACCCTGCGGTCCAAGTACCATCGGCGCTGGAGGGCTTAACGGTCGTGTTCGGGATGGGTACGCGTGGAACCCCTCCGCCATCGCCACCAAACAGATTGAAAGAGATGTTCTTTCAAAACTGACAACGAGCAATCGTTTGGTTTGGAAGCTTTGCTTCCTTGTGTCTCCGTCGCAGGAGACAAAATCCTTAGAAAGGAGGTGATCCAGCCGCACCTTCCGATACGGCTACCTT
>NZ_JAMAVT010000108.1:0-277 GCF_023713665.1 Paenibacillus sp. MER 180
GACGAGGTAGATAGGTTGGAGGTGGAAGCACAGCAATGTGTGGAGCTGACCAATACTAATCGGTCGAGGGCTTATCCTAAAAGATTAAACCCCAAAAAGTGACGTGAAGCTTTGCAGCAACACCGAATACTTTCCGGGGGCCCCGGATGGACAACTAGCACTAACTTTCGCATTCAGTTTTCAAGGTTCAAACCTTGAACTTCATATTGGCTTTAGCCAATGCTGTTTGGTGGCGATGGCGGAGGGGTTCCACGCGTACCCATCCCGAACACGACCG
>NZ_JAMAVT010000010.1:0-232806 GCF_023713665.1 Paenibacillus sp. MER 180
ATAACCCGAAGGTCGCAGGTTCAAGTCCTGCCCCCGCAACCAAATATGGAGCTGTGGTGTAGAGGCCTAACATGCCTGCCTGTCACGCAGGAGACCGCGGGTTCGAATCCCGTCAGCTCCGCCATTTATTTTCGAATGGCTTGAATTTAATAAGATTTCAATGAGGCTTGGTAGCTCAGTCGGTAGAGCAAAGGACTGAAAATCCTTGTGTCGGCGGTTCGATTCCGTCCCAAGCCACCATAGAAATTTCGCCGGTGTAGCTCAGTTGGTAGAGCGGCTGACTTGTAATCAGTAGGTCGAGGGTTCGACTCCTTTCGCCGGCACCATCTTGGAGGATTAGCGAAGTGGCCAAACGCAGCAGACTGTAAATCTGTTCCCGTCCGGGTTCGGTGGTTCGAATCCATCATCCTCCACCATGTAGGGGCATAGTTTAAAGGTAGAACAAAGGTCTCCAAAACCTTTGGTGTGGGTTCAATTCCTGCTGCCCCTGCCAACAATTTCTAATGTAATATGGCGGTCGTGGCGAAGTGGTTAACGCATCGGATTGTGGCTCCGACACTCGAGGGTTCGATTCCCTTCGATCGCCCCATTACCACATTGGGGATTAGCCAAGCGGTAAGGCAACGGACTTTGACTCCGTCACGCATAGGTTCGAATCCTATATCCCCAGCCATTTGCGGACATAGCTCAGTGGTAGAGTATCGCCTTGCCAAGGCGAGGGTCGCGAGTTCGAATCTCGTTGTCCGCTCCAGATGTGGCGCCATAGCCAAGTGGTAAGGCAAAGCTCTGCAAAAGCTTTATTCCCCAGTTCAAATCTGGGTGGCGCCTCCAAACATCTTTTGTGCCCTTAGCTCAGCTGGATAGAGTATTTGACTACGAATCAAAAGGTCGGGAGTTCGAATCTCTCAGGGCACGCCATTAATTTCATAAGCCGGTGTGGCGGAATTGGCAGACGCGCGCGACTCAAAATCGTGAGGGAAACCGTGGAGGTTCGAGTCCTCTCACCGGCACCATATTTATGAACAAGACTTTCAAGCGATTGAAGGTTTTTTGTTATTCTCGGAAATGAAAGAATACGATAAGACGATTACATAGTTGCTTGAGCCAGTTTAACAGCAAATTGAATCATGAGGACAGGAAAAATAAAACGCGAAGTAGTCGAACCTATTAAGTCGAACATAGGATGTCCATAATAGAGGAACGAGCATCAGATGGATGTAGATCATGCTTCACGGTTAGATGTAGCTGGGATAGTGGACAAATAGAGTAGCCTTGCAAAGCGAACGAGTAGAGTTTGCTCTGCAAGGCTGTTTTTATGAATAAGACCTAAGTGTTTCAAGGTTTACTCGGGCTGTTTAGTTGGTTCGTTCGTAGGTAGATCGAGTGCTGGCTTGATCTGCTTGCTATGTTCCGGATCGTTGGTAAATCGCTTAATCATTTTCTCAATATCCAGACCGGATACGTCTTTTAACATTTGTGGAGCAGTCGCCATGAGTTGTGTGACATAGTTGCTTACCCGTGCTGCTCCTTCACCATTGCCTGTGTCAACGACAGTGAGCTTGTCGATGGACTTGAGTGGCTCTGCGACTTTTCCAGCGAGTTCTGGCATCATCTTAACGACGATATCGAGTACAGCAGCTTCGCCGAACTTCTCGAACGCTTCAGCAAGCTTCTCTTTCGCTTCTGCTTCGGCTAGACCACGCAGGCGGATGACTTCAGCTTCAGCCGTACCACGCGCACGTTCAGCATCGGCAATCGCCAGACCTTCTAAGCGTTTCTGTTCAGCGAGGGCCTTGGCCTCAGCTTCGATACGATACTGCAGAGCATCCGCTTCCAGTACTTTGCGTGACTTCTCAGCTTCGGCAGATTGAACAACGGCATAGCGATCCGCATCGGCCTTCTTTTTCACTTCTGCATCATACTGTTTCTCACGACGGAGAATTTCTTTGGCTTCCAGATCAATCTCACGTTCTTTGCGAACAATTTCGACACGCATTTGTTCCTCAACAACGCTTTGCTTGGAACGTGCTTCTTGAATGAAGTATGCTTGGTCTGCTTCCGCACGAGCAAGATCTTGGTCTTTTTTGAAAGCAGCAACCTTTAATTCTTTTTCTTTGGAAGCTTCAGCAATGTTCGTATCTCTGAGCAACTCGGCTTTCATTCCTGCTTCTTCCGCTTTGGCCTTTTGGATACGGGCATCACGAACAGCTTCTGCCTCAGCAATGTCTGCATCACGTTTAACGGCTGCGATACGTGGTTTGCCGAGTGCATCTAAGTATCCGTGCTTATCTCGCACGTCTTTAATCGTAAAGGATACAATTTGCAGACCCATCTTTTTTAAATCTTTAGCGGCAACTCCCTGTACTTCCTGAGCAAATCGATCACGGTTGCGATATACTTCCTCGACGGTCATGGAACCAAGGATCGCGCGCAGATGACCTTCGAGTACTTCTTGAGCCTCACTCTTCAGCGCTTCGGTAGGCTTGCCAAGGAATTGCTCTGCAGCGGTTGCAATATCTTCTACAGTACCGCCTACCTTAATGATCGCTACAGCGTCTGTCATGACGGGTACACCTTGTTCGGTATATACTTCTGGTGTCATTACATCAAGCTTGTGTGAGAGTAGGGATAGAAATTGTGATTGCTGGAAGATTGGCAGGATGAATGCACCACCGCCGCGGACAATTTTCATTTTGCGTCCGGATTCGTCGGTGGATACGTTCTTGCGTCCCAGATAAGAACCGGTGACGATCATTGTTTCGTCTGGGCTGACGGTCTTGTAGCGTGCCCAGAATGCAAGGCCAAGTACGAGTATGACGCCAATAACGATTAATGGGATGATCAATGCTTCACTAAACTCCATAAGATACAGCTCCCTCTATATATATTTGTATAGGCAATGCCTGAATACACATGAATCCATAAATCGAATCGAAGTGAGAATGTAGGATATAAGTCCAGGAACAGAAGAGCAATGATGTTAATGGGTTGGACGGAGTGTTTCCTCGTTGAGCGGGGATACATACAGCGTATCTCCCTTTACTTCAACAACGACGATGGTCGTTCCGGAAGGAATGGCTTCTTTGTCGAAGGAGGCTGCAATTTGATTCGTTACTCCAGCTCCGATTCGAACAATGACCTCACCATAGCCAGCAGCCGGAATCGGAACATTGACCTCCCCAACCTTACCTGCAAGTTCTGTAATGGAGAATCCAATGGAGTTCTCACTATTCTCCATAGGCCTTACATATAGAAAATAGACACCAATGGATACTACAAGTGCACCAGCAAGAGCGGTGAGGAGAATGGTTGTAGAAGCCCAAACTGTATAACGGCTAAGCAGGACTCCGACTGCGCCAAGTGCGGTTAAGCCGCTTACGAGTATGGTTGGCTGAAGTACCGCAAGGTGACTGTCGCCAACTAAACCATCGAATACATGGCTGAGCACCTCTCCAATCAGAAGTGAGACGATGGCGTACAAAACGCCGAATATCAGCAATCCCCAATATAACGTGTGCATGACGATGCGCTCCTTTCTCATCGCTTGAAGGAAGTGACGCCTGCAGCGAATGGGCAGTTATGGAAATATATACGTAATTGGCGAAACTTTGTTTCAACTTCGACTTCAGACCAGTCCAGTATAGGCTCGATCAAAGGTCGGTCAGGTCCCCCGACTTGAGTCTAGGATCAAAAACCGTCCCCGGCCTGTTTTGGGCAAGTGCATTTCCACCTAAAATAAAGACATAAGCAAGACACGACGAAAGGTGGTGACGAACCGAATGCAAACGAACAAAGGTAACACATTCGCTTTTGTACTGATCGCACTGGGAGGAATCATATTACTAAGCAAGTTCGGGATTCATCTGGGCAGCTGGTTTGGCTACTTGTTCCCTCTCATTCTGATTGCGCTTGGCTACTATGGAGTGAAGGCAGGGAATTCATTCTTCGGATGGATCTTCATCATTATCGGAGCGATATCGTTGATTGGCAAGTTGTCCTGGATCATCGGTATCATCGTTGCCGTAGGATTGATTGGTTTCGGGATATCGATGTTGGGAGGCAAGCGCAACAAGAGCCATCCGTTTTAACAAAGGTGATTATTAATAATTGCAAATAGTCGGTTCAAGGAGGGTAAGGCTGAATGAGTGGTATTTTGAAAAGGGTTCGCGACATTACGATGGCAACATTGAATGAACGTTTGGATAAGGTTGAAGATCCTGTCCGCTTGATTGACCAGTTCCTGATGCGTACACGCCATGATATTAATGAGGCAGACCGCCTCTATCAACAATATGTCATGCATGCGAATCAAATGAGAAATCAAATGAATCAAGCACAAGAATTATGTTCTCGCAGAGAGCAGCAAGCGATGCTGGCCTTAAAGGCGGGTGAGGAATTCGCAGCCAAGATTGCATTGCAAGAGAAGCTGATGCATGAGGATAAGGTGCAGCAGTATTCAGAATTGTACGAAAAGAGCAAGGATGCGATTCTTGAGCTGGAAGAGCAATTGAATATGCTCAAGAGCGAATATCAAGCTGTATATGACAAGCGCCAATATTACATCGCTAGAATGCAGACCGTTCGCTTGCAGCAGCAAATGAACGAGCGCTTCGGACAATACGGTGTGGGGCAAGTGGACAGCATGTTCCGCAGACTAGAGGATCGAGTGTCCGGGATGGAATGGGAAACGCAAGGCATTCAAGATGTACGCCGCATGAGCGGCCAAACGATGGGCAACATCAACCCGGAACGGGATATGGCTTTGAAGCGCGAAATGGAGCGCCTGAAACAAAAATTAGATTCAGCAAAGGAGTGAAGTAAGCCATGAACAGAAAGTTGTACCGTTCGACACGGGATCGTAAAGTATGCGGTCTCCTCGGCGGCTTAGGTGAATGGCTTGGATTCGATGTCACTCTGCTGCGTGTCCTGTTTGTAATCGGAGTATTCTTCTCGGCGTTCACACTTATCGCCGTATACTTTGTAGTATCACTAGTAGTACCTAAGGAGCCGTACCAGCCATTTGGACCTACCGGTTATGGTGCAGGCCCATACGGAGGCGGCTATCAAGGCCAACAAGGTTACCAAGGCGGCTACTCCAATGATCCGAACTATTACAACGGACCACGAGCTGCAGGGCCGACGAATCCATACGGCTCCTCCACATATGGAGGAGTGAAGCAAACCAACAGTTATGATGCGAACTATGCATCTTCTAATGATTCTTCCATCGATTCGATGATGATGGATATTGAGAAAAAAGCATTGAAAAAAGAAATCGAAGAACTTCGCCAAAAAGTAGCGAAGTACGAGAGAGGGGACAAATAAGATGGGTGTATTCAAACGTATTAAAGATATGACTAAGGCTTCTGTACATGAGTTGTTGGATAAAGTAGAAGATCCAGTGGTAATGTTGAATCAATATCTGCGCGACATGGAGGAAGAAATCCATGATGCGGAAGTAACAGTTGCCAAGCAAATGGCAAGTGAGCGCCAAATCAAGCATCGTTATGATGAAGCTATTCGCTTTACAGCTGACCGTGAAGCACAGGCAGAACGCGCATTGAAGTCAGGCCAAGAGGAAATGGCACGCAAGTTCCTGGAAGAAAAACTGTACTATGATCAAAAAGTTGCTGAATACAGCGACTTGCATGCCCAAGCACAGGGCCATGCGGAAGAGTTAATGCATCAGCTGCGCTCGATGAAGGATGAATTCTACAAGCTGCGCAACAAACGCAATGAATTGGCTGCACGTGCACAAATGGCGAAGGCACGCAAGCAGATGTCTTCTATTACAAGCAACCATTCCATCGAATCAGGTTCTGCAACTCGCGGATTCCATCGCATGGAAGAGAAGATTATGCAATTGGAAGCAGAAGCTGAAGTCATGCGTGTCCCTTACGGCGGATATGCAGGCACTTCATCCAATTACCAGCCGCCAGTAGATGTAGAGAAGGAAATGAAGGTAAACGAGCAATTGGCAGCATTGAAGCAAAAATTGGGTCAAACGGAGCAATAAATCCTTGGGGGATGTCCAAGGTTGTGATATGCTAACATAGGTAGCTTACGGCGATGCGCTAGCATCGCCGTAAGTGCTATCCGCGAATATTTGTGACAGGAGGTGCGACATGAATAAAAACAACCGTTTGCTTGCATATATTCTTATCGTCTTCGGGTTGCTCATTTTAATTGGCAAGTGGCTTAGTTTCGTAACGTTTGTCGCACTTGTAATGCTGTATTTGGGCATACGCAAAGTTCGTGCTGCAGAATTGCGTGTAGGGTACACCTTGCTAGGTATCGGCGGAACACTGTTACTTTTGGAACATTTAATGCTATTCGTCGGAATCATCTTGATATCGTTAGGGATATTCTATTCGCGTGCTCGCAAAGACCAGAAACATGATCATGTCGAAAAGCGCCAGAATATTACGTCCAGCCTGAAGTGGGATCGAGTTCCGTATATTTTGCATAGCCAGAGCATGTGGCATTTCATTGGGGAAAGTGATATTGATTTGTCCTTAGCGATATTGGAAGAACCGGAAACCACCCTCATCTTTCAAGGTGTATTAGGTGACATGGACATTATGATTCCAGATGACATTGGTGTATATATCGAGGCTACGGTCATATTTGGACAAATTGATGTGGGACGCGACAAAGAAACCGGATTTTTGAACAAGTGGACGTGGCGATCGGCGAATTACGAGTTTACGGAGCAAAAGGTGAAACTCCATATTTCTTACCTTGTAGGAGATATTGATGTCAGGTTGCACATGTAGGACAGTTAGCGGAGAAAGGAGATGCAGAGGCCGGTATGGAACCGAAAAAGCATGTGAATATGGTAGTACGATTAATGGGCGAGACGCTTCTCCTTTCTATTATACTATTCTTTGTCATCATTTATTTGATGCAATCATATGGTTATGTGCAGCCATTTGAGACTTGGATCGACGGAGTGAAGGCGACATTATCGGTGTTGTTTGTCGTTGCAATCATTACGTCGATATTTGCGTTCTACCAAGGTTATCGAATGAAGCGTCGGGTGGAATTGCTGCGCGAATCGATGCTGCTCTTGGAGAAGGGGAATCTATCGCGGCCGATGCCGGATCTCGGCGATGACGAGATCGGCCAGCTAGCTGAACAATTGGAGCGAGTAAGCAAGCGTTGGGAAGAACAAGTGACTTCGATGCAGCGCTTGTCCACGAATAATGCGCAATTGGCAGAGCAGGCTCGGATATCTGCGATTATAGAAGAGCGGCAACGCTTGGCGCGGGAGTTGCATGATGCGGTAAGCCAGCAGTTATTTGCAATATCAATGACAGCTACCGCTGTACGGAGAACACTGGATGTTGATTTTGATCGAGCGGTGCGGCAGGTGGAGCTGATTGAAGAAATGGCTTCCGTTGCCCAGTCTGAGATGCGAGCGCTGCTGCTTCATTTGCGGCCTGTACATTTGGAGGGAAAAGGCTTGACTCAAGGCTTGGCGGAGCTGATCCGCGAGCTTCAGTCCAAAATTCCAATTGAAATCCATTGCGAGATGGATGATCATATTGGATTAGTGAAGGGCGTTGAGAATCATCTGTTCCGGATTGTTCAGGAGGCGTTGTCGAATACACTGCGGCACTCGAAGGCATCACGGATGGAGATCAAACTGCAAAATCGAGGGGATTTCGTTCGTTTACTCCTTCGTGATAATGGGATAGGATTTGATTGGGACGATAAGAAGCAAGCAAGCTATGGCCTTCGTACGATGCAAGAGCGGGTAAATGAAGTGGGTGGCTCCATTCAGTTCATTACCGCACCTGACAAAGGAACCCGGATCGAAATTCGAGTGCCTGTCATGAGAGAAGAGCCTGGTCTGAAGGAGGAAGAGTTGAACGATGGAGATGGAAACATCGATGATGGACAATCCTATTAAAGTATTGTTGGTAGATGACCATGAAATGGTTCGCATCGGCCTTGCTGCAGTACTGAATACAGAAGAAGGCATTGAGGTCGTAGGGGAAGCAAGCAACGGGATGGACGGAATACGTCTTGCCCAAGAGTATAAGCCTGATGTTGTGCTTATGGATCTTGTGATGGATGGTATGGATGGTATAGAGACAACCCGCAAGCTGCTGCAGTTGTATCCTGACTGCAAAGTGATCGTACTTACAAGTTATTTGGATGATGAAAAGATGTATCCTGTCATTGAAGCTGGAGCATTCAGTTATTTGCTGAAGACGTCCCGAGCTACAGAGATTGCTGAAGCCATCCGGGCGGCTGCAAGAGGCCAATCTGTGCTTGAGTCCCAGGTAGCCTCCAAGATGATGAATCGATTCCGCCAGCCAGCACAGCCAACTGCGGCGCATGAACAATTGACAGAGCGTGAGATGGACGTACTTCGTTTATTAGCGCAGGGGAAATCCAATCAGGATATCGCGGATGATCTGTTTATTGGGATTAAGACGGTTAAATTCCATGTTACGAATATATTGGCGAAGCTTGGTGTGGAGGATCGCACGCAGGCAGCGATTTACGCTTATAAGAACGGATTGGCTGAATAGCCGAGAACCCGAGCGCTTTCCTAGGAGAGTGTTCGGGTTTTTTTCGAATGAACTGAGAAGAGGATGCAGGAATTCTAGATAAAAAGCAGAAAAAATAAGGAAACCAGACCCAAATCAAGAGCGAGGCGTCCACCAGGGAAGAAGGGACTGGCTCTATATGGATCGAATGCGCTTGTATATACTTGATTTGAAGTGTCAGCAATTTGAAGCGATCTGTTTTTCTTTTTCCCTCTGCGCTTCTTAACTGGGGAAGGTTCAACGGATGCAGCAGAAGCGTGCGAGGTAGTAACAATATCGCCGTTCAATATCACTTTCCCCCCCTCACAAGAGGTAAGCCGTCCTATATATTGATCTCCATTCTGCATCACAACACGGACCGGGCGGCCACACAGCAATCGAATGAATGTCTCGTCTATCGGAACGGGAACCACGGTTGGTCAGCCTCCATTCTTGGTTGAATGTATATGTCACTAGTCTATTCCATGAACGAATGCTAGGTATGGTCATACACCTAGAATCAGCCCGCCTAATTCTAAGAGGTGCTACACTTCGATAAGGTAAGGTGATGGAAGGATGCATGCAGTACGCCGTTCTGCCGTTGCGGCAGTAGGATTGGTGTTGTTAGCGTTATGCGGTGCCATTGCGCTCATCGGAAGCAATGATCGATGGCATTTGCCTGGAAGTCGGGAATCGGTCGAGAAGCTTGATCTTGTGAAGCGGGTGAACATGCTGTGGGTGCTTGCTGAATTGGTCGGATCCGGGAAATTCCAGACTACGGTGCTCATTCAAGGGAATTATGCAACTGATGGCAGCAAGGAGAAGAACCTCGAACAGTGGCAGAAGGATGCAGGGATCACAGCGCACCTGATACGCAAGGAAGAACAAGGCAAGGAGGCGTATCGCGGAATCTATATATCGGATTCGATAGAAGCAGCGATTCTGTGGTTTCAAGAAGAGGATGGGCGCGTATGCTATACGATATCCATACAGGGATCAGCCAGAATCGGTATGACTCAGTCAGCTGCAGAAGGGGAACAACTGATGAAGAAGCTGTCATCTCATTACAGGGCAGAATGGACGGCGACCGTTCAGACAGTAGCGAGCCAATCGCTGAAGGACAGCTTCGAGAGGGCTGAGCGATCGCTACGGGAATGGGGACAAGCAGAACCGCTTGACCGCTATGAGGATGAGCGTACAATCAGTGTATCTTATCAGACGGACTATATGGGTTCAGGTGTGCAAATGAAGCATGGAAATGCAAATTTGCAGCTTGCTGTTCATGAAAACAGGGACAAGGGAGAAACTCGCATATCTTTCGGTACACCGCTGATTGCCGGTGAATATTAATGAGAATGGATTGAGAATTGCAGCTGGGCAAGGCAATGAGAATTATACTTGACGTCAAGGAAAGAATGGAATCTATACGTTAAGTATGCTAAAATGGCATCACATCCGAAATAGGAACTATATCAGATCTATAAACGAGTGTAAGGATGATGGAGAGAGATGACTGTGATGCAAAATCATGAATCCCAATTGGCAGAAGGCGCCGTATTCTATATATTCGGTGCTACTGGCGACTTAGCTCGCCGCAAATTGTTCCCGGCTATATATAGTCTATATCGCGAAGGCAAGCTAGGAGAACGCTTCGCAGTTATCGGACTAGCCCGCCGTGCTCGTACGCATGAAGAATTCCGTCAGGATGTGCGTGCGTCTATCGACGAATTTTGCCGTTACCCGGTTCAGAATGATGAGGAATGGAACCGGTTTGCTAAGCATTTTGAGTACAAGCCGTTAGATATTAACAATGTAGACGGCTTCCGCGAACTGCGTGAGCAGTCCGAGCATATCGAACGCGAGTACGATATTCCAGGAAACCGTTTGTTCTATTTGGCACTGGCTCCGGAATTGTTCGGCAGTGTATCGCACAATCTCCGTGATGGCGGAATGCTGGAGAGCGAGGGCTGGCACCGCCTCGTAATTGAGAAGCCGTTCGGTTACGATCTACCGTCAGCAGAGAAGCTGAACGAAGAAATTCGTCAAGTATTCAAAGAAGAAGAAGTGTACCGTATCGACCATTACTTGGGCAAAGAAATGGTACAGAACATTGAAGTTCTTCGATTTGCGAATGCATTCTTCGAGCCGCTCTGGAACAACAAGCATATCGCGAATATTCAAATTTCCCTGTCTGAGACAGTTGGGGTTGAAGAGCGTGGAGGCTATTACGATCATGCAGGTGCATTGCGCGATATGGCGCAGAACCATATGCTGCAAATGCTCACGATGATTGCAATGGAGCCGCCTAGCCGCCTGCATCCGGAAGATATCCGCGATGAGAAGGTGAAGGTGCTTCGTTCCTTGCGCCAATACCCAGAGCAAGAGGATGTTCACCGCAATGTCGTGCGTGGACAATATTCCGCAGGCTCGATGAATGGCAAGGAGCTTCCTGGCTATCGTGAGGAAGATAAGGTGAATCCTGCATCTGTAACGGAGACATATTTTGCAGCACGTGTATTCGTTGACAACTTCCGCTGGGCGGGAGTACCGTTCTACATTCGGACAGGCAAGCGTCTGCCAGTGAAGACGACAGAAGTTGTGGTTGAATTCAAGAACATGCCTACGAATGTATACCTCGGACAGAAGCATAAGCTGGAGCCGAACTTGCTCGTTATCCGCGTAAATCCGATGGAAGGCATCTATGTGAAGCTTAATGGTAAGAAGCCTGGAGCGGAAGGCGGCATTCAACCGCTTGCGATGGACTTCTGCCAAAGCTGCATGGTCGGCATCAATACGCCAGAAGCGTATGAGCGTCTGATCTTTGATGCTGCTCGCGGCGATTCCACGTACTTCACGCGTTGGGACGAGGTGGCTACTGCATGGTCATTCGTTGATAATATCGCGAAGGCATGGAAGAAATCTAACGAAGATCTGTTTGCTTATCCAGCAGGCTCTTGGGGCCCTGAGCAAGCAGACAAGCTTCTGCAAGAGGATGGATTCCACTGGTGGCCTGTTAATGGACAGGAAGAAAGTGAAGTTGTCTGGACGAAGTAATTCGTTTCCCATAGATTGATAATCAGCTGTGCCCTCTATAGGGGCACAGCTTTTTTTGTTGAAGGTTGAAGGCAGCGTTCTAGCGAATGGCTGCTTCGCCTTTTCGTGTGTCGATCTCGTGACTGTGAAAACAGGATGATTTTAATCCCTATCAAAAAGCTCGGAAAAACTATTGTCTTCTGAAAAAAATATAGTTATACTAGATTCCATAGTCTTGTTAACCATCTATCGGGAGGAATCAACATGAAACGCAACAAATTATGGATTATCGGGCTGCTCACACTTATCGTCCTTGTGGTGAGTGCGTGCGGTAACAATTCTACTCCTGCGAAGGATTCAACGTCTTCTACGGCGGAAGGGACAGGCCAACCGAAGGATGGAGGCAATATTATTATTGCAGTACAAGAGGATCCTCGTGTATTGAACCCATTGTATTCGAATGACCGTGTTACGTTGACGATAAATCAAACCTTGTATGCACCGTTGTATACGGTGGAAGACGGAGGCAAGAAGAAATTCGTACTCGCGGAGAGCATTACTCCATCGAAGGATTTCTTGACGTACACGCTGAAGCTTCGCAAAGGATTGACATGGCATGACGGCAAGCCGCTTACAGCAGATGATGTTGTCTTCACAATCAACAGCATCTTGGATGAGAAGCAGCACAGCACGGATCGTGAATCCTACATCTTCAATGGCAAGCCGCTGCAAGCGAAGAAAGTGGATGACGTAACTGTCGATTTGGTTCTTCCACAGCCATCTGCTTCCTTTGAAGGAATCTTTGCTTCGTTCAAGCCGATTCCGAAGCATATCTTCGAAGGCGAAGCTGATATTGAGAAGAGCACGAAGAATGCAGCTCCAATTGGTTCTGGCGCTTATAAGTTCAAAGAATATCGCCCAGGCGAATATGTAACATTGGAGCGCTTCGATAATTATTTCGCAGGCAAGGGTCATCTGGACCAAGTCATCTACCGCATTGCGAAAGATCCGAATGCAGCGAACTTGGCATTGCAGAACGGTGAATTGAATATGCGCAAGGTTGAACCAGCGGATTACAACAAGTTGAATACAAGCGGCAAGCTGAACATGGTTGTATACCCTGAAGGCCGCTTGAACTATCTGGTGTTCAATATGAACATCGATGCGATGAAGAAGAAGGAAGTCCGTCAAGCGATTTCCTATGCAATTAACAAGCAAGAACTGATTCCGCTAGCTTATGGCTCTGCAGAATTTGCAGACCCAGCGGCGTCCATCTTTACACCGGATACAACGTATTACACAGCAGATGTTGAGAAGTATGACTACAATGCGGAGAAAGCCAAAGAATTGCTTAAGCAGGCTGGCGTAAGCAACTTGAAGCTGAAGCTTGCGTACTCGAATGCAAGCAAGATTCAAACAAGCCAAGCACTCTACATTCAACAAAAGCTGAAAGAAGTAGGTATTGAAGTTGAATTGCTGCCGCTTGAATCCGGCACGTTCTCCAATATGTCGCTTGATCCGAACAACACGAAATTCGATTTGTCCTTCAATGGTTATGTAATGGGAACTGAACCGGATTCGTACAAATCGCTCTACTTGAGCAATCAACTGTACAACTACGGCCATTACAACAACCCAGAACTCGATAAACTGTGGGAACAAGCTGCTGTAGAGATGGACAGCACGAAGCGTGGCGAACTGTACAAGCAAATTCAACAAACGATTGCCAGCGAGGCGGTTGTATATCCGATTGCAAACGACAAAGCGATCATCGCGGTAGACAAACGTTATGGCGGTCTTGATGAAGCGGTTGCGAAGCCGGTCTTCATGTTCGAAGATTTGTCCAAACTTTATCTGAACTAAGCACGATAATTTGTTATCGAACATAAACATCCAGAATACAGGCGCCAGCAAGGGCTGGCGTCTGCACGGAGGGAATTGAATTGCAGAAATACATCTTGCGACGCGTTCTGCAAGCCATTCCACTGCTCTGGTTTATTTCAATCGTATCATTCGCGCTCATTAAACTAGCACCGGGAGACCCGGTGCTTTCGTTCGTCACACCGAACATGAACGCGGAGGATGTAGAGCGAATCCGTCATGACCTTGGATTGACGGAACCGATTATTGTGCAGTATTGGAACTGGCTTAAAAATGTATTTTCAGGAGATTTAGGTTATTCACTGATGAGCCATCGGCCGGTGACGGAGCTCATTTTAGAACGGCTGCCTGCGACGATTGGCCTTATGGGATCCGCTATGTTGATCTCACTTCTCATTTCGGTACCACTTAGCATGTACGCTGCGTCACGTAAAAATCGTCTTAGTGACCGCGGCCTTAGCCTGCTGTCTTATATCGGAATCTCGATCCCGAGCTTCTGGTTTGGCATTATGCTGATTTATATTTTTGCGTTGAAATTAAACTTGCTCCCAAGTATGGGGATGCGAACAATCGGGGTAGATTCCGCACTTGATATTTTGAAGCACGGAATTCTGCCTTGTACGGTACTGACTTTCATGAATGTATCGGTCTATATGCGTTACATTCGTTCGCATACGATAAGTCAGCTGGAAGAGGACTACGTTCAAATTCAGTACGCTTACGGAGCTACTCGCGGCACGGTATTGCGCCGTCATGTGCTGAAAAATGTTCTGCTGCCTGTCATTACAATTCTCGGTATGTCCTTCCCTGAACTGATTGCCGGAGCATTCATTACGGAATCGGTATTCTCATGGCCAGGGATGGGGGCACTCGGGATTACTTCGGTATTTCAGCTGGATTACCCTGTCATCATGGGCATTACGATGATCTCTTCCGTTATGCTGGTTGTCGGGAACTTGGTTGCTGACCTGCTGTACGGCGTAGTAGATCCACGAATTAAGACAACGGGGTGAGTCAGATGAACCGAATGATATGGCGAAATATCGCTACACAATTGAAAGAACAGAAGCTGGCTCTGGTAGCATTGATTCTACTCGCGGTTCTCATTATCGCTTCCACCTTGGCATTTTTGAGCCCGCATGATCCCGACAAGATGGTCGTGACGGAGACACTTCAGTCCCCAAGCGCATCTCATTGGTTCGGTACAGATGACCAAGGGCGCGATGTGTTCGCACGGGCATTGTATGGCGGACGTATTTCACTTAGTGTCGGATTTTTGTCGATGTTTATCGCAGTGCTGGTAGGAACAGCTGTAGGTACAATTAGTGGTTATTTTGGCGGCTGGATTGATAATACGTTGATGCGTATCGTTGATATTTTAATGTCGATACCATCCTTCTTCTTAATGCTTATACTGAATGCTTACTTGAAGCCAGGGATTACCACGATCGTGCTGATCATCGGCCTGCTTAGCTGGATGAACATATCCCGAATTGTGCGTGCGGAGACATTGTCCGTCAAGGAGCGGGAATATGTCCTGTATGCGCGAGTATCAGGCCAGAGCACGTTCGGCATCATTTGGAAGCATATCATTCCGAATATTATGCCTACGATTATTGTTACGGCGACGATCAATATTGCAGGGGCAATTATGATGGAGTCGTCACTAAGCTTCCTTGGACTCGGGGTACAGCCGCCGAATGCGTCATGGGGAAGTATGTTGAACAGCGCACAAGGATATATCGGGGAGGCGCCTTATATGGCTTTGTTCCCTGGATTGCTTATCTTGGTTACAGTGCTGTCGTTCAACTTCCTAGGCGATGTGCTGCGTGTTGCCTTTGAACCAAAAGCGAATCAACGTTAGTCCATTATAAGCTGGGTTAGGTTCTAGGATGCAGTGTGTGCACTGTAGAGAGCAGATAGTTGGATCGTCTAACGATACAGATGCAGGGCTAACGATACTATACAACGGAGTGAGACTTATGAATGAACTGCTATCCGTTCAACAACTGAGAACTTCGTTCCATACACGCGACGGAGAAGTGCAGTCTGTCCGGGGCGTCAGCTTCGATGTTCATGAAGGCGAAGTCATCGGCATCGTCGGTGAATCGGGCAGCGGCAAGAGCGTGACAGCGAAGTCTCTCATTGGATTAATACAACATCCGGGACAGATTAAGAGCGGTCAAGTGCTGTTCCACGGAGATAACCTATTAGATATGTCAGAAAAGGAATTGCGGCGCATTCGGGGTAATCGGATTGCGATGATTTTCCAAGATCCGATGACGTCGCTAAATCCGGTAGTTAAGGTAGGCGCACAGATCGTAGAGGTATTGCAGCGTCATCAGAAGCTGTCGAAGACGGAAGCACGAAAGCGGGCAATCGAACTGCTGCGTCAGGTTGGTATTCCTTCGCCCGAGCAGCGCATCGATCAGTACCCGCATGAATTCAGCGGTGGGATGCGTCAGCGGGCCATGATCGCAATGGCGCTCTCCTGCCAGCCCGAGCTGCTTATTGCAGATGAGCCGACCACTGCGCTCGACGTCACGATTCAGGCACAGATTCTGGGATTGATGAAGGAGCTCCGGGATACGACGCGGACCGCCATTCTACTCATTACGCATGACTTGGGCGTTGTAGCGCAAGTGTGTACGAGGGTTATCGTCATGTATGGCGGGTTGATTATGGAAGAAGGCACGGTTGAGGATATCTTCGAGCGTCCTCGTCACCCATACACGAAGGGATTGCTTCGCTCGATTCCGAAAGTATCGACAGGAACACGCGAGCGTCTCGCTACGATTGAGGGAACGCCGCCGAACCTGCTACATCCGCCGGAAGGCTGCCCATTTATGGAGCGCTGCCCTTCTGCGATGGACAAGTGCAGACAAATGCCTCCGGTTGTTACGACCGATCCAGGTCATCGTTCGCTATGCTGGCTTGTGCATGAAGAAGAAGAGCAGCGTCTGGAACGATTGGAGAGGGGGCTGTCAAATGAGTAACCAAAAAGAAATTTTGCTAGACGTGCGTGGACTAAAAAAGTACTTCCCAGCCTCCAAATCACTGCTCGGCCGTCCACAGAAAGTATTGAAAGCAGTAGATGATGTCAGTTTCCAAATTCATAAAGGGGAGACGTTCGGACTTGTCGGAGAATCAGGCTGCGGGAAGTCAACGACAGGACGTTCGATTGTAAGACTATATGATGTAACGGATGGCGAAGTTCTGTTCGACGGTCAAAACATCGCGACAATGAACGAGAAGCAGCTAAAGCCGTTCCGCAAGCGAATGCAGACGATATTCCAGGACCCCTATTCTTCGTTGAATCCTGGCATGAACGTGACTCAACTCATTAGTGAACCGATGGCGATCCATGGCGTCGTGAACCGGAAGGATCAGCGTAATATGGTATTGTCTCTGCTGGAGAAGGTAGGACTGAAGCCAGAGCATGCGGAGCGTTATCCGCATGAGTTCAGCGGCGGTCAGCGTCAACGGATCAGTATTGCGCGCGCACTGTCGGTACGGCCTGAGTTCATCTTGTGCGATGAGCCAATCTCGGCGCTTGACGTATCCGTACAAGCCCAAGTGGTGAATATGCTGGAGGACTTGCAGGAAGAGTACGGGTTGACTTATCTGTTCATCGCGCATGACCTATCCATGGTAAGACATATTTCGGATCGGATCGGCGTGATGTACTTGGGCAAGCTGGTCGAGGTCGCTCCTAGCGATGAGTTGTACAACCATCCTGCACACCCCTATACGCAGGCGCTGCTCTCCGCAATTCCTGTACCGGATCCGAAGCAGGCTGGTTCAGCGATCTCGATGCTTCAGGGAGATTTGCCAAGTCCGCTCGCAGATATGCAAGGGTGCAAGTTCGCATCGCGTTGTCCCTTTGCCACGGAACGCTGCCGTCAGGAGGAGCCGAAGTGGCGGGAAATCTCCTCTGGGCATTATGCGGCTTGCCATTTGAATGATGGTCAAGTGTAAGTGATGCTATTAATTTAAGCTCGTATAGCAATTACGAGAGAGGCTTAGGTTTCCTATAGCTAGTATGATATAATGCTAGATATTTGTTAATCTATGCCAATGCACAATTGTGAGGAGAGTGGAATAGATGTCTACAGAGACTCGGGTATCGCAAAGTACCGCGATTATGATAGAACGCGCTCGTCGTAAGGGCATTACCGAAGAGCAGCTGTTGCATGCAGCACGCACAGGAGATGTTAGCGAACTCATTACGATTAATGAAGAGTGGTATACGTATGATGACTTCGTATCCTATGCGAACGAACATGATGAGCCGCTCGCTCAAGCAATTGCAGAGGGATATCGGATGACTTTTAACACGAACAATGGTCTGTCGATATGGCTGCAAGAGCGCTTCGATGTGCAAGAGGGAGAGCATTATACCAAGGAAATGGGTCGTATTTCAGGACTGAAGCTGAGTGCAGCTGATGTCGAAGTAATTCGCTCTTCATTGGCCTTGAACTGGACATTAGTTGAAGGATCCGCTGCGGATGGAGCGGGTACGGTAACACTGGTTGTCCGTGCTCTGCTTGAGCAATCATAAGTAGTTAATAATACGTATTGTGATATAATCGGAATCGTCCATTCTCTCGATGAGAGGATGGGCGGTTTTTTAGTTGTAAAGTGAATGAGTTCCTAATATAGGGGATAGCTGTTAGGATAGCAGGGATGCAGTAACGAGGGATTAGAGATATTTCATATTCTTCGAAGGTTGTTCTCGTTACCCATTTATAGGTTTACTTATTTTGTGTTACAATAGGACTTACGTGATTTTGTGATGAGAGGGCTAACGATATGAGTAAATTATCCGAACAATTAGCGCAAGAGGTAGAGAAGCGTCGTACCTTTGCGATTATTTCTCACCCAGACGCCGGTAAGACGACATTGACAGAAAAGCTGCTCCTGTTCGGTGGCGCCATCCGTCTCGCAGGTACGGTCAAGGCTCGCAAAGCGAGCAAGCATGCAACGAGTGACTGGATGGAAATCGAGAAGCAGCGTGGTATCTCGGTTACGTCATCGGTAATGCAATTTGATTATAATGGGCATCGGGTTAATATCTTGGATACACCAGGTCACCAAGACTTCAGTGAAGATACGTATCGCACATTGACAGCTGCGGATGCTGCTGTCATGTTGATCGACGTTGCGAAGGGTGTCGAGGCACAGACCATTAAGCTGTTCCAAGTATGTGCGAAGCGCGGTATTCCGATCTTTACGTTCATCAACAAGCTCGACCGTGAAGGTCGCAGTCCGTTCGAATTGATGGAAGAGATCGAGCAGGTGCTCGGAATTCGATCTGTGCCAATGAACTGGCCGATTGGTATGGGGCGCGGTCTATGCGGTGTTTATGATCGCATGAAGAACCAAGTCGAGCTGTTCCAGGATGATAACACGAAGATTAGTGTGAAGAAGGTTGAGGATTACAACGATCCGGCCATTCGCCAAATTGCAGGGGACTATTTGCATGATCAATTGTGTGAAGAGTTGGAATTGTTAGACGTAGCGGGAGACGAGTTCGATTATGAGAAGGTAAAGCGCGGCGAATTGACACCCGTCTTCTTCGGAAGTGCGGTCAACAATTTCGGCGTGCAGACATTCTTGGATAACTTTCTTCAGCTTGCTCCGAAGCCAGCTCAGCGCCAATCGACGGAAGGGCCGATTGAGCCAACGAACGAGAAGTTTACGGGCTATATTTTCAAAATTCAAGCAAATATGAACCCTGCCCATCGGGATCGCATTGCCTTCTTGCGCATTTGCTCCGGCAAATTCGAGCGCGGGATGTCCGTTAAGCATGTACGGGCAGGCAAGGAGATTAAGCTTGCGCAGCCACAGCAATTCCTTGCCCAGGATCGGGATATCGTACAGGAGGCATTCCCAGGCGATATTATCGGACTGTTCGACCCAGGCATTTTCCGGATTGGAGACAGCTTGAGTCAAGGTGGAGAAGTGGTGTTCGATGAACTGCCAACCTTCTCTCCTGAGATTTTCGCCCGGGTGACGGTTAAGAATGCATTGAAGCATAAGCAGTATCAAAAAGGCGTCGATCAGTTGACTGAGGAAGGTACAATTCAAGTATTCCATTCCGCAGGCGTATTTGATGAGACGATATTGGGCGTAGTAGGTCAGCTCCAATTCGAGGTATTCGAATATCGGATGAAGGCGGAGTACGGCGTTGATGTGATGATGCAGCGTCTAACGTACCAGTTCGCAAGATGGGTAACAGGCAATCCGAAGGATATTGATCCAACGAAGTTCCGTATCAATTCACAGCTCGTGAAGGACAAGAACGGCAATTTTGTCGCATTGTTTGAGAACGAGTATGCGATGCGTACAGCTATGGACAAAATGCCGGATTTGAAGTTTATGGAGACAGCTCCTTAAGGAAAATAGACGACAAGAAGCCCGCCAGATTATTGGCGGGCTTTGTCATTATCCCAGACCCACAGGCCTGTATAGGAGGGCAGTACGACACTGCCATCACTTTCTGGCGTGAGGAACCTGCAGGCGGCGGAACCGAAAAACCAGCTTGTGATCTGCTTGGCCTCCTCCATCGAAGGGAAGCGGAAATGCGTGCTTAATTCCGTGCGCTCGAACCCGTAACGTTCTTCTAAGTCTCGAATGTACGTCCGCAATCCAGGGGGAACTTCGGGAGCGGCTACCCCCGTTCCAAGTGTCTCCCAAATCGCGATACATCCACCGGGACGCAATATGCGTCTCAGCTCGTGCATGATGCGATCTAGTAAACTGCTCTGTTCTTCACTTGTATTCCCTTCACAGGCACCATAACAGATTGTCCAGCCTGCTAGAATGAGATCAGCAGAATGATCAGCAAGCGGAAGCTTGTGGTGCAGTGCTTCATGTGTGGACAGCTTAGCGGCTGTAGGGGCGCTTATTCGTCCCAAGGATACATCAAGCCATATATTGTGCTTTAGCTGCTCTAGCATCGCTTCAGATGCGTCACAGGCTACATAGGAACCAGATTGCCAATCTCTGTTGGACATGTCAGCTAATACAACTCGAGTAAATCTTCCGGTTCCTGCACCAATTTCGATAATCCGCTCATAATGCCGCTTATTGAGCACCTGCTGTACAGAGTGCCGCCATTCCTGCTCGATATCTTCGTACTGGATCATACGGTCATAATCGGCAGCCTGCTGGGCGTAGACGGTGTCATGATCCGGTTTCATTTTCGTGTTCGCTTGCTTGGTTTCATCCGATTGAGGTACAAGTGTCACTTTGCGATCTCGGGGTTGGGCGGTACCATCCTGCGCTGATTCGATTGTCACGGCTCTTACACCCTCTCTTTGGAAATCGTCAGCATGTGCATTAAATGATTCAACTGTTCCGCCTTTACCTTGAAACCTTGCTGCTCCAACCATGAAATCAATCTGGAACGATCGGCGAAATATTCGTCGTGGAGTGCTTCAATCCCCTGCACGTCCCCTGCAGCTGTCAGCTCGTTAATAAAGGTAGCGCGATGCGCCTCATCCCGGAACATTAGGTCTGCGATTACAATGCGTCCATCAGGATGGAGTAATCGGGTCATCTCGGCAAGGGCGATTTCTTTCTGATCATCGGTTACATGGTGAAGCGCATAGGTTGATATTATGAAGTCAAATGCTTCATCCGCTAACGGCAAAGCCAGCATGTTGCCTTGCAGCAGCCGAATATTCGGCCATTTCTCCCGACATCGCTCGAGCATCGCGTTTGACTGATCAATGCCGGTCATATCTGCCCCCAGGCGCAAGCAGCGGCCAGCCAGATTGCCCGTACCAATCCCAATTTCAAGTCCTCTTTCTCCGGTCTTTGACTCTTGAATCGCCTCAAGACACACCCTGTCAAGAATGGCCTCATAATCGGCGTGGACATCCAATGGCCCCGTACCGTTCGCTACAGCGTGATCATATTGTCCTGCCTGCTTGTCAAAATTCCAGCGGTCGCTCCAATCACTGCGCAGCTTCTGGTAGCGTCGTGATTGTTCGCCTATGGCATGTAAATCGTTCATCATCATCTCTCCTTGATTCGCTTGATCGGAATCATAGCCGTTAAGCAGCTTGTCAATTTGGCCGAGGAGCCGCTTCAGCTCGGTATATTGCAGGGCTAGCTCTTGCCGCTTTTCTAATAAAAAGGGATGGACAGACGCCATATTCCCTTGAGCTGCATCATCAATACAGCAGCGAATTTGCTCGACTGACAAATTCATCTCCCGCAGTGCGCCTATTGTCCGCAGCCGGTTTATATCCGTTTCATTGAATACGCGATAGCCATTCTGTTCTTTGGCGAGCGGAGGCAGTAGACCTTTCTGCTCATAGAAGCGTATTGCTCTCGTTGTCATCCCAAGCTGCTCTGCAGCTTCTTGAATTTTCATGGGGCATCGGCTCCTTGCTTGGTTATGCTTTCATTGTATAGTTTGACGCAGCGTCAATGTAAAGCGATATGTAAAAAAGACGCAGAACCGTTATCCCTCTATTCAAGGGTAATGGGTTCTGCGTCATTGTAATGTGGATATGCATAATTGCATTTCGTGGATGCGGGCAATGTAGATTTGATGATTATTTGCCAGCTTGTTCGTCTTGCAGTTTGCTCTGAAGAGTGTCGATAAGCTGCTGACGAGCCTCGCTGCTGCTCGCCTTCCAGATCATTTCGAACAGCACACCCAATCCAGGCAATGCGCGTTCATCGTAATCGATGGAGCCCTCAATCATATCTACGATATCTTCATCGGGCTTGTTTTTTACCTTTTGCACAATGGCTTGACGCAAATTCAATGTGACGGCCACAGGCAGTCCTCCTTCCTTCGCGTGTGCTTGCTTCATGCTATAACATTCCCTGAGATGAGGACAGTCATTCAAGGAAGGGATTCGCGTTTCACCTACGTAGATGGGCATGCTATAATGAAGGGTATAGAATGTTGTCGGAAAATGGGGAAGGTGAACCTATGGCTGCCAAAAAACAATTTGCCATTATCGGTATGGGCCGATTTGGCACAAGTATAGCGAACAGCTTAAGCAAAATGGGATTTGAAGTGCTTGCGATTGATTCGAGCGAGCAGAAAATTCAGGATGTAGCGAATATGGTTACGCATGCGGTGTCCGCAGAATGTACGGATGAAGAAGCGCTGAAAGCGCTTGGTGTCCGCAACTTTGACGTAGTCGTTGTTGCCATCGGGCAAGATATACAGGCAAGCATCCTGACTACGCTCATCCTGAAGGATCTAGGTGTGCCGACGATCGTTGCCAAGGCGCAGAATGAACTGCACGGCAAGGTATTAAGCAAAATTGGTGCTGACAAGGTCGTATTCCCTGAACGTGATATGGGGATGCGCGTTGCGCACAACCTGATTTCGCCGAATATTTTGGATTACATCGAGTTGTCTGATGACCACAGTATTGTAGAGATTCGTGCGACGCCGCTTATGATCGGCAAGAACTTGAAGGAACTTGATATCCGCGCGAGGTATGGATGCAACGTTATGGCAATTAAGAACAACGGCAAGACTAACATTTCTCCATATGCAGAAGATCGCATTAAAGAAGGAGACGTGCTTGTCATTATTGGGCAGAACGAACATTTGAATACGATGGAGCTGGCATTTTCGGAATCATGAGAGAACCATTGAGCATTACATCGATACAGAATAATAAAGTAAAGAGCTGGGTACAGTTAAAAGAACGAAAGCACCGCAACCGTGAAGGCTTGTTCATCGTGGAAGGCATCCATCTCGTACTGGAGGCACTGCGCTCTGATATGCAGGTGGATGTCGTGGCGTATGACATGAACAGCGGAATACCGCAGGAGTTGGAGCCATTCCACTTGCAAGAAGAGGGGGGACTATCATCCTCTGATCGTGCTCCGGGCACGGAGTGGATTGCAGTGACGGATGCGATCATACGCAAATGCAGTGATACCGAGACCCCGCAGCCTGTCTTCGCTATTGTCCATAAGCCTGCTGCATCGGTCGACAGCTTGCTGGCATCACCGAACTCGCTCGTTGTTGTTGTGGATGGCGTACAGGATCCTGGCAACCTAGGGACGATTATCCGTACCGCAGATGCAGTTGGCGCACATGGTGTCGTCATTGGCAGAGGGACCGTTGATCTCTATAATTCGAAGACGATTCGTTCGACGATGGGTTCGCTATTCCACTTGCCGGTTGTAGAGGGGGATTTAGCTGAGCTGCTTCCTGCTGCGCAAGCACGTGGAGTTCGACTAGCCAGCACGAGCCTGCAGGCAACGCATTCCTGCTATAGCTATGACTATCGCCTAGCGACATGGCTTGTCGTCGGCAATGAGGGGCAAGGTGTCTCTCAGAACGTGCAATCGCTCGTGGATGATACGATTATTATTCCAATGCGTGGGCAGGCGGAATCGCTGAATGTAGCCATGGCTACTACAGTGCTGCTCTATGAGGCAATGAGACAGCGTCATTTTTCAAACAACAATAATTCCTGTCCACGACCCTAAATAAGTGTCCAGGAATAAAAATTAGTGTCCAAACAAGACCAAAGACTGGGAAGGGATCTGTTTATTACTCGATCCTTGCTCCAGTCTTTTTCACTGCTCATTAAAGCACTCCTCAAGCCGTTCCCTCAATCATAATCCCAAGCCTATCAAGGCATTTATCGATTTTTTCTTCGATCGTTACTCAAGCTCTTTCTCAATCTTTTCTCTGCTTTTCCCCTGCATTTTCGACACGAATTTTTATCTCGTTCCGTTCACAATTGAACCAGTTCTTTACCAGTTTTTCGCCGTTGGAACCTGACATAACGGGACACTAATTATTATCTCGGAAATCGGGTGGAAGCCTTGTAGGGAAAGGGATTTAGGGTGTTGGAGATGGGCAAGTTTTGAGACGGTAATTTTTTGTTGATTACAAAGTAACAGGGATTTGGGGAGAGGAAAACAGGAAGGGCATTTATACAAATAGCTCATTTATTGCATTCGCAATATTCCTTAATGCTTCATTGTTATGTCCCAATATATGTTGTTCATTAGGGTGGAAAGACATATTTCTAAACATTCGTAAAGCATGGTAGTAATCTTTTCTACTTCGATCTATTACTCGCCGTTTAACTAAGTTATTAATTTTTTTAGACAATCTAACATCTCTTCCGTTGGAATCCATATTTGTACCAATAACTTCTTCATGTTTATACGATATAGCCGCTTCAAAGGCTTTAATTGCTTGTTCATTTGCTAATGTGAAAAAGGCCCAGTACAAATATCCATAGGCATACAATGCTAATGCTGGTTCAAATAATGATTTAATGTTGTCTGGAACTTTTTCATTAAGGCATATGTCTTGAATGGATTCTATGTAATTTTTCTCAGTGATTGGCTCTAAATTTCCCGCTACAGTGTTCAACTTCCCAAAAAAATGAATGGTTTCATCAGCAGAGTAATAGTTTTCAAAGGTTATCTTTTTCATATAATTACCTCCCTCCATTGATTATTGTAACAGAGAGCTGTTGACAAAGTATCCTTCACCAGCAAAAACTGATTTAGAACAATAACTTGTTGTCAAGCAATTCAGGATTATTTCCTGACTTTTGCTCAGCTTTTCTTTTTGGGGCAGGGGGGAGATTTAGACATACCCCTGTCAAGTAGACAGATGAAAAAAGCTAAGCAGCTAGCGCGCACCGATACTCAATCGGTGCGCGTTGTTTCAATTTGGCTTGAAAGCGGTGGAAGTTATAATGATAAATGTAATCTTCCACCGCTTGCTGAATTTCTACTCCTGATTTACACTGTTTAATATACAACTTCTCTGTCTTGAGATGCGAAAAGAAGGATTCGATGCAAGCGTTATCGAGACAGGTTGCTTTGCGAGAGTGGCTGCCTTTAACGCCGAGTGCTTCTAATTGCGTGTTGTATGCCTGAGACGTGTATTGGAAGCCCTGATCCGAATGGAGCACGGCTTTCGAGACGTCTCTTTTTCTTGCCCATTGTTTTACCGTATCTAGCACGAGCTTCACATCGTTCCGTTCTGACAATTACCAAGCAACAATCTCGTTGTTGAATAAATCTTGGATAACGGACAAGTAATAAAATTTCATTCCGTCAGAAATATCGGTAATATCGGTGACCATTTTTTGCTGAGGTGCTGTGGCATGGAATTGGCGCTTTAAGCGATTCGGATACACGACAGAAGGCGTGTAATTGGACTGTTTTCGCTTTCTCCGGATAACCGATTGGATCGATATCTCACGCATGATTCTCCATACTTTTTTATGATTCACGTTGTATCCAGCTTCCCACAGGGCGGTCATCATGCGAGGGTAACCGAATTCTGGGTTTACAAAATGGATAGCCATCATGTGTTCCTTAATTTCATGGTCCTTGTCTCGTCTTGCCTCGCGTACTAGCTTCGTGGCTCGCCATTTGTAATAACTGGATCGTGGTATTCCCGCAATGGCTAGTAGGCATGAAATGCCGTGCATATTACGTAGCTCCTCCACTATTTCATAGTTAGCTTGCTGACTGAGGGCTTCTCCTTTACTAGATTTGGATACCGCTTTTTTAAGTAATCCACCTGCACTTTCAGGTAATCTCGTTCTTCTTCAACGCTTCCAAACGACGTCCGAGTACGCCCTTTCAGTGGATTTGACCCGTTGCCTTTCCGCTCATCGAATGACTCCCCGTTTTGACCATTTCTTCACCCAAACCTTCAACTGTGTACAATTACGAACTCCTTCTCGTTTGGCTACTACCTTGTAACTTTCACAGCCCTCCAAATAAGCCTTAACCGCTTTCAATTTGAATTCTTCTGTATACGTATAGAATGTTTGTCCTTTTTTAGCCATAAAATATCCCCTCCAATTGGCGCTCCAACCTCCATGATAACATGACGGTTTTTATTGAGTGTCTACTTGAAGGGGATAATACCAGATTGGGAGAATGCAGGGTTCTTCTTGAATCGTATCACAGTGGCTTTTCACAGGCGTCTAACTCAGGCATTTGCTCAGGTTGTTACCCAAGTTATTTCTGACCCTTTGTCCCGATTTTATCCCTGGAAAGTATGTTTTTGCAGCTCCGACGCGGGACAATTGCTCTGATTTCATGTTCAAATGATTGAGGACAAGAAAATGTTAGAGCAATACAGTTGCATCGTGAACAATATTGAGCAGTTGCTAAAATTTAAATACCCAAATCGTCCGCTGCATTGGTTCTACTATCACTACAAGAATCAGTTGATGCGGAAAGGATATGTTTCTGAGAAGGGAGAGTGGATCATCAACGAGTCCAAAAAGACTTCGTTGATTTTTATGGGGACGAGTTGTTGGGCTTCCTTCATTCTTCAGTGGGCGGTGAAAGCAGTTGGCTAAAGCTGATTTTTCAAAAGCATCGAAAAGGGTCTCATCCAATTCGTCATTTGCTCATAATGCAATTCTTGGGTCATACACTTGACGACATTTTCTATAATGAAATTTCTGAGCCGTGTAGTGAAACTGAAAGTAACACGCATCGTTCCAAACGAAAAATAATGAAGAAAACGATGACACCAGAATATAGAGAGCAGGCTAAAAGGAAAGGCGAGAAGCTTGGTTGCAAATGAGAAGTCAGCATCCCTATCATGGAAGATTAGAACTGAGGAAACTCGACCCCAAGGTTTACGATTGGCTCTACCTATACGACCGACAATTTCTTATGGAACATATGCCCGAAAAGATGCTGCCGAAGGCTGGTTCCACGCGATACGATTGGGAGACAAGGGATCAGGAAATTCTTGATCAAGTCACTCAATTTGTGAAACAGATGATGATCGAGGAAGGGAAGCCTCGACGTTTAACATTGAAACGATTCAAGAAACTATGGGGATGCAATGCCTAATGCCTAAGCATTTGAAGAAGATGCAGCTAACCAAAGCATTTCTTGAACAGGTGGTAGAAGATGCAGAAGCGTTCAGAAAACGCAGAGTAATGTGGGCGTTAGGGGAGCTAAAATCGCATGATGAACCATTAACTTTGAACAGGGTAAAGTTAAAAGCTGGAGTCAGTCGAATTCCAGAGGAATGTTTGCATGAGCTTATTTCAATTACTCCTAAATAAATCTCTTCATGAAAGCTTATGGAAGTAAAAATCCAAAAGCCTTTTTTGCTGCTCAAATTAAGGTGAAAAGATACTTTTTCGGAATAAATAATGATATGATATTTCCTATATATACCGTTTACAAGGAGGAACAATGACTGCGGAAATAGCCATTCTAAATAGGTCAGCGGTGGCACTGGCGGCAGATAGTGCTGTTACGGTTGGCGATAAGGTCTACAACTCTGCTATTAAAATACTACCATTGTCATACAAGCATCCGATTGGAATTATGATATACAATACATCGACCTTTATGGGGATCCCATGGGAAACAATTATTAAATCCTACAGGAAACAGCTTGATAATACGTGATTTGATTATGTACAAGATTATTGTGAAGATTTTATTGGCTACCTTCGTAGTGGTATTGTTCCAGTAGCCCTTCAGAAAAATCGTTTGAGCTTTACCGCACTTAATCTTTTTCAAGATCTCCTAAATAACTATGAAAATACCGAGCCTCAATTGGATAATAAAGAGACATTTTCAGATTATATTAATTCATTGAGTCAACTCGATAATTGGACATTATCTCCTAACTGCTCATCGGATGAATTGCATTTTTTTTGTATTGAAAATGACGATCTGCTGACCGAAACTATTAACATCATTTTTAACGGTTATCAGTTAACTGAAGATGACCGATTGAATCTAAAAAGAATTGTTTCTGTCTATATCTACACTGACAGTTTCTCTTATGAAGAATATACTGGATTAGTAATCACAGGTTTTGGGGATGAAGAGATATTCCCTGCATTGTATTCATATACAGTTGGATTGGTTCTCGGTGATCGTTTAAAAATACAAAACAATAAGTCAGTAAATATCGACGGAATTACTACCAATTCATCTGTAGTTCCGTTTGCTCAACAGGATGTTGTATACAGGTACTTACTGGGCTTCGACCCAGATTTACAGCAGTTTTCAAGGAATCACATGATGGAACTACTTGAATATTATAATCAGTTAGTAAGAGATCGTTATAATATTGATAATGAAGATAATTTTCTTGTTGATTTAAAAAATAGGGCGGTTGATGCTTTTTATGCAGGAATATCGGAGTATCAAAAGGAAAGTTATATTAACCCAATGCATGATATTATAATGAATTTACCGCACAATGAACTTGGGAGTTTTGCCGAAACCCTTGTAAATCTCTCCTCATTTAAGAAAAAAGTCTCTAAAGAACAAGAGACCGTTGGAGGTCCCATAGATGTTGCTGTAATTACTAAAGGTGATGGTCTCATCTGGCTTAAGAGAAAACATTATTTTGAGGAGAGCATAAATCATCAATACTTTAAGAGGTGATGGGGACTTATCCGATATTTTGTGAATCGGATTTTCCTTTGGTCCCTGAAAGCTTTTTAAGTCTATAATTTAGTATACTTTGTAAAAAAAAGGAGAGATGATCTTGCCTACTTTTTCCTCTGTTGAAACAGGATCAATAATTTCAAAGATAGTTCGTTTTGTTATAAATTTCGAAACAGGATCAAAGCCAATGCAAGTGATGCATGTCTACGAAGTACAGTTAGCGACATATCCAGGAATTGATAATGAAATTATATATTTGCGGCGGTTATAGACGTATTTGCGTTGCTGAACAACAGGTAATTGAACTAAATAACCTTGTTGCAAAAAATGAACAAGATGCACTTTTAGAGATTACTGAAATGATTAAGAGAAAACATGACTACATATATGTTTAGAATTGAATTGCACTAATTTAGAGAGACCTTGAGGGTCTCTTTTTCAGTAATAGTGAGATAACGTGCAAATAATTGTGGTTTCCACAAAAATCAATGTTAGCAAAAAATACATTCTGGTGGGTTAAGATGAAATTAAATGAAGTAACATCATATGCTTGGGGAAACTCCATTGAGTTGAGATTTGGAGGTGAAAATAATTGGGATGAAAAAACGTTTACACACAAATGGTTCGATGAAAATTACCCTAACCTATGGCAAAAAGGAGGAGCAAGTGGGCTTTATTGGTTTATGATTAAAGATAAGACTGTTCAGAATCTTATTAAAGTTAAAACACCTGTGGAATTACCTAAAAAGGGAACTAACATAGTTGAAACCTCGAAAGATAATCTGAAAATCTTTCGAGAAAACTTATGTAATTCTGATGAAAATGGACTTTTGGTTATATACAACGGGCATGAGAAGAATGTATTTACAAGAATAAGGTCGCATTTTGCATTAAATAACGACCTAACCACTGCAATTGGTTTTAGAACGTACAATTTGTCTCAATATGATTTGAGGGTAAGGATATTTCATCATAAATTTGAAATGGATGATTTGAAGGAAACTGATAAAGAGGTTGTAAGAAGACTGCTGGAAACTAAAAGAGGAAGGGTCGCAATTGAACAATATTGGAGGACGATATATGGCTGGCCAATACTCTGTAAGGAGTAATGTAGGGGATATAAATTTCGATATCGTGTCTTTTTATACCAAAATGATTTAATATCATAAAAAAATAAAGTAGGGGATCTATAATGAGACTGGAAAGCATAGAAGTAAGCAATCACAAATCAATTGGGAATGAATTTCCAGTTAGAGTGAATCTTGCTGATATAGTAGTTATTACTGGAGCTAATGATTCTGGGAAAACATCGTTTTTGGAGGCATCATATATCGGAATCTTACATTTATTGGGATACAGTACATTTAACTCTAAAGAGTTTTCGATATATAATGACAGCTTGCATCATATTGGGTTTAATGCTGTAGACGGTAAGCAATTGGTTAAAGTATACACTAAATGTACGACTGAAGAATCAAGTGAAATATTTGATAAAATATTTAATAAAGGTGATTTGAATAGGCATTTGGCGATTTTATTGGAAAAGGGATTCGCTGTTACACCAGATCAGGTTAGAAATTTTATAAATAATACTTTCATTTTATTGAAAGTTCCATTGAGTGAAGCTGAAGTTTTTTTCGGTTATTTTTCTATGTTTATCGATCAAGTATTCTGGAATGATCAAGTAGATAAGTTTTTTGGATTTGATGGGAATCCGGTTGAAGAATTCACATCTTACTTATTTGAGACTATTTCATCTATAGCTAATTTTGAAGAGTCGATTAGAAGTATGACATGTATGTATTTACCGAGTGCTACAAGGGAAATTAATTATATTGAAAAAGAACCAGAACCGGGAGCTACAGAGCGAAGTGATCCTGGCCTGGAATTACTACAGTTTTTTAAAAAAATTAGTTCGGAAAGTGGAAGGAGAGATGGTAGCTACTCAAGTTATCTCACGTATTGTAGAATAGTTCTTCCTGAGTTAGATAGAATTGAGTTGATTCCTCATGAATGTAATGGTAGGAATGAAGATTTATATTTAACTTGGAGTAGGAATGGAAATGAAAGATCACAACCTTTGTCTCGAAGTGGTTCAGGTATTTTTAATGTTCTGTTCCTTATTTCTAAGTTTTTCATTAGAAAAAGCAACATAAATATAGTATTTGTAGATGAACCTGAAACTGGGTTACATCCAATACTGCAACAAAGATTTATGAAACTTATTAGAAAGTTGGCAAATATTAACTCAATTCAGTGGGTCATTAGTACACATTCACCTTTTATTCTCCAAAGTTTAAAAAGTGCAGAAAAGTTGTATTTAATAGAACATGACGGTATACAGTCTAAGAGTAGAGAGATAGAGATCACAAATAAACAAGAAGTCTTTGTTGCTTTAGGTGCATATTTACCCCTTACCTTCTCTTCAAACGGTGTAATATTTGTAGAGGGACAAACGGAAGTAGTTGTTTTAAGTGGTTTATTGCAAAAAGCGGGAGTAGATATTGACAGGGAAAAAATACTGATTATTCCACTTGGGGGGGAGAACATCTTTAAAATCGATCCAAAGGATATAAAAAAAATACATGAAAATAGTATGATTATAATCGATAGTGATTTAACCAAGTCAGTAGAGAATGGAGGAACGATAAAAAAGATAAAAACAGAATACGGAGTAAGATGTACTGAAAATTCAGTTAGGTTTGTAATGTTGACCCAATATCGAACCTTAGAAAATATGTATCCTCCAGAGATATTAGCTAAGGTTATTGGCAAGGATGTTGATGAATTAAGATACAGTAATTATGACGCTATACCTGAGATCCCCTCTTCGAACAAAGTCAATATCGGTGAGCGTGTGGTTAAAGAGATTCCATCTAATCAAGCTAAGGAATTTCCCCTCGTAAAAGAGATTTTATCGTGGTGGGAAGAGATGGGGAATAGAGTCTGATATTTCACTTGAATTATTAATACATCCTTTCTCCTCCAGATTTTTCATTTACTAATCAATATCTTTTAAAAATACTTTATGCCCGCATAGGATAATAAAATTTTTTCTTAACCCGGTGCTACAACTTAACATGATAAGAGGAGGTTTTTGAATTGGGGATCGTTGATAATTTAAGCTACGATTGTCTAATAATAAACGGTAGAGATGCTTATTTGGGTGGCGAAGAATGACGAAGAATCAATTGAAGAGAAGAAAGGAACAAAAAATGATTCGAGAAATATAAAAGTAATGACCTATGATGTTCTACTTGTAAAGATGGGAGATGTATTAGAGATTTTGGAAAAGTTTTTGAGGTTGCTATAGGAGAGATTTAAAAGTTAATTTTGTGTAATTTCCTTCAATGCTATATAGCCTATTCAAAAGATTTCCTTCACTTTCTTCATTTTCAAACAATAATAATTCCTGTCCACGACCCTAAATAAGTGTCCAGGGATAAAAAATAGTGTCCATACAAGACTGAAGACTGGAAAATGCACGGGCCTTTCCCCAAGCGTTTCTCCAGTCTTTTTTCATCCTCCGCGGCGATCAGAAGCAGGGATTTCCCTGATGAATCCCGAATTAAAACTCAAGCAGAATCCCAGACTGTACAAGGGTTTGGTGATGTGGGCTTTGGCTTTTCTAAAGCCTTTACCCTGACTTTAGAGAACCTGATCTCAGCTTTTACCCAGTCATTTAACCTGCTATTTGGACACTAATTATTATCTCGGAAATCGGGTAGAAGCCTTTCGAAATAAGACAACAGATGAGGGTTCCATCAAGCCGTGAAAACGGATTGGGGGATCTTTTTTTGTATTGAAAAAGCAATAGTCAGATAAGACAGTTATCACTCGAAAGTGCTCACTGAATTACGATTAATGCCCGCATTTCGTTCAAATCTGTACCGATACAGTTTTACTTTTTATGAATTGTAGCACTTAGAACTCGCCATTACAATGAAGTGGCAAGGAGCATTATTGTGATTGATACAAGGAGGTAAGATGAAATCATGGCTTACTACATTAACGGTAACCGTCGGAATTATTACATTGAATTTGGGATCGGCCGTCCTGTCATCCTATTGCATGGCATCAGCAACTCCGGTCGCGCCTGGGCGCCACAGATTGCGCCGTTGGTCAAAGCGGGATATCGGGTGATTGTGCCTGACCACGCCGGGCATGGTGCTTCGGCAAGGCTCGACCGGCCATTGGGCGTATCTGATATTGCCATAGATGTGCTTGCGCTACTCGACTATCTTTCGATCGAAGCTACCGATATCATCGGCCTGTCACTGGGCGGGATGGTGGCGCTCGAGATTGCGCTCACACAGCCTCGGCGCGTCGGTAAACTAATCGTCGCTAACAGCTTCGATACGACGGCAACAGAGGAGTTCCGAAACATGGCTGAAGGATGGGCTAGAATGTTCCGAGGTGAGGACGGTCCAGTCAAGCGGTTTGAAGGCATCTGGCCTATGAATGTCAACGAAGCTTTCCGTGCCAGTGCGGAAGGGATGAGAACCTATCAGGTATGGCATGGGCTAGCAGCGACAGCCGACGGACAATCGCTCGCTTATGTGGCGGAGGGAATTGTCGGCTTCGATGCAATCATGCGTATGGACTCCCTTACCATGCCCGTCCTGTTCATTGCAGGCGAGCAGGATCGCATGTCACCGCCAGTTATTTCCCGCCGCATGTCGGATCGCGTTCCGAATGCGCGTTATGTCGAGATTCAGGGTGCCGCACATATTTCCAATGCGGATTCGGCTGCGGCATTCAATGAAGCTGTCATTTCCTTCTTTGGCGAAGTTCGCGGTCAATAAAGCGTGAAATCGTGAGACAATACGTCCTTTCCAAACTCCACAATCAAGGGCGGTGCATCCGCACACAGTAAGTGATCCGGCTTACCGAATGTCAATTGCAGAGGGGGTATATAATGTCTTGTTCTCATTCCAGCAAGCTTTTTAATGGAAAGTCCGTTAAGCATGGAGCTAACTCTCTCTCAAATCCTGTCCCTTCTTATTCTCGGAATATTTCATGCGGGAATCGTCTATATGATTTTTAACCAACTCATTAAACAATCCGGAGCTGCTTTTGCCTCATTAACTAATTATTTTGTTCCCGTGATAGGTGTTGTTCTCGGTACAATTTTGTTGGGGGATCAGTTTGATATGAATACGTGGCTAGCTTTATTTATCATATTGGTTTCGTTGCTTATTGGGAGTTTCGCGTCCTATAAACATACAAATATGTAATTTTCCATTATTTTAGTGGCTATTAAAGAGTCTTTTTTTGCTAGGATGGAAGATAGCGCAATCTATCATCTCTAGTAAAGTGAGGATATCGAAGTGACCTTTCGACGCAAAATTGTATTGTTAACGGCTGTGGCCGCGATGTTTATAACCGGAAGTTTGGCATGGGGAGAATCAAAGAGTGCAAGTTCAGGTTTGCCATTCGATGATATTGCTGGCATATACGGACAGCAGGATATTGTCACCTTATATAAGAAAGGCATTGTGAACGGGTCTGGTAATCGACGCTATGAACCGGAGAAATCTGTGACCCGAGCGGAGTTAATCAGCATGATCAATCGAATGTTTAATTTGCACCCCGTGGCAAGTGACATTTCTGCCTATGATGACGTGCCGCGCAGCGCTTGGTACTATGGTGCGGTTCAAGCTGGGTCATTGCTGCATTTGGTACAGGGAACAGGGGAGAGAAGCTTCCAGCCGCAGCAGCCTGTAACTCGCCAGGAAGCGGCTGCAATGATTGTACGTGCCTTCAAGCAATCAGCGATATCCGGCTCTGGAGTATTGTCTTATCCAGATTCATCGCGTATTGCGAAATGGGCAGTACCGTATGTAAGCATCATGCAAAAGCTGAACCTTATGACCGGTGACGATGAAGGGTTCCGGCCAAATGATCCGCTGACCCGGCAGGAGACGGCCGTCGTATTGAATCGGGCGCTTCAACGTCCTGATTGGTCGAAGGCTCTGACGAAGACCCCGCCGAAGCGCATCGAGATGGGATGGATGCATGAGCTTTCGACGCAGCAGTATATAGAGAAGGTTTCGGGCTCAACCGTTAATACATTATCGCCAAGATGGTATTTCCTTGATGCGAAGCAGACGGTTTCGGATCAAACCGACAAGGCGCTCCTATCGTGGGCGAAGCAGCATGGCAAGCAGGTGTGGGCGCTTGTAGGCAATCGCTTCAATGCGGATTTGACGCATCAGGTGCTTACGGATCCAACGAAGAAGAATGCGGTCATTGCGAAGCTGTCGGGCTTTGTGAAGACATATGGGTTAGATGGTTTAAATCTTGATTTTGAAAATGTGCGACCAGATGATAGACAGGCCTTAACCGTGTTCGTGTCGGAACTGGCGGCTAAGCTGCATCAACAGAAGGCAGTCCTATCTATTGATGTGTCTCCTGACTTGGGGACAGATTGGACGGAGGCGTTTGACTATGCAGCACTTGGCAAGTCTGCGGATTATATGGTGCTGATGAGTTACGATGAGCACTGGGACGGTGCGCCGAATGCGGGATCCGTGTCATCGCTGCCATGGGTGCAGCGCGCGCTGGATAAACTTGTGGAGTCGGTGCCGGCTAACAAAGTCATCGTAGCACTTCCCTTCTATACGAGAGATTGGGCGATCAAAGAAAAAGGTGTTACTTCCCGTGAAATGACATTGAATGAGCAAGGTGAGTTGCTTCGTTCCCGCAAGGTCAAATGGGATGACCGAACATCACAGTATATCGCTGACTTCATGGATCGAGGAATAAGACATCAAGTGTGGGCAGAAGAAAGCCGCTCCTTGAGTACGAAGTATGCAATGGCGAGCAAACGCAATGTGGCGGGATTTGCCTATTGGTATGTAGGTGCTGAGACGAACGATGTATGGAAGGCACTAGATAATCAGTGGAGATATTCTTCGTTAACATTTTGATACAGGTTACATGTACGTAGTAAATCGAATGGTGAATGAAAAAGTAATGGAGCAGATCGAAATTCTGACAACTATTTTTATCATTCATATCGAACGAGCAATCCGAATTAATCTGGTTGCTCGTTTTTTTGTCCTGCAATACATTACACGGTTGATTTCTTCTTTTTTCCCTCGGGCAAGCATACACTGAGAACGTACAGGCTGCTCGTTGCACCGACCGGAAGGGGGAATCGGATGTGAACAGGTGGCGTTCGAGCGGGTTCCGTGCGCGGCGATGGAGATGGCCGAAAATATCTTGGAGCAAACGCCGTCCAGGCTGGAGAGCGTCAGGGTGGCGTCCACGGCCGAGGATGCCAGTTGCAAGTCAATCAGAAGCCAAAAATGTATCAACAGGCTGGAGCAGCAGACAAGCGAAGCCGAAGCGAAAACGCAGAGCCTTCTTCATTGCGCTCGTTATTTTCACCCTATTGACAGTGCAATTGTTCGTCTACGTGGATAGAAATGTGAAGGGGCCGCTCATGCATTTGGCTAAAATTCGTGTAAAGCAAATTGCGACGCAGGCCATTAACCGAGCGATTACCGATCAGGTGATGCGTGGGCGAGAACTCGATAAGCTGATTGAATGGAAAACCGATTCACGCGGTAAAGTGACAAGCTTCGTCTTGAATTACAACGAGCATATGCGGATTACCTCTGAAACGGTAGATATTGTAGAGTCCTCGCTCAAGAATATTCATGAAATCAGTGACAAGATTCCGCTTGGTCAAGCGCTGGGCAGTCCACTGATCGCTTCCTTCGGCCCACGGATACCGGTTAAGATGGAGCCGCAGGGTGCGGTTAAGGTGGAGTTGAATACCCGCCCTATGGACGTTGGCATCAATATGGTACTGGTTGAGGTGTATATCAAGGTGACGGAAGAGGTCGCGATTGTCATTCCATTCGATCTGGAGCCTGAAGTGGTTGAAACTCAAATTCCAATCTCCTATTTGCTCGTCGTAGGGGATGTTCCAATGTACTATTATGATGGCAAGGGCCAGCCAGTGGGAGCGAATCGGGAGAAAGCCCCTGCCTTGTCGCTGCCTATGCAGTCGGTTCCAAGCAGCGGAGGAAGCGGGAGTATTACTTCCGGCAGCAAGCAGGAAGGGATAACAGTTCCAGCACAGACGGAAACGCATGCTGATCCGACAGCTCCGGCCGAGACTGGTGATGTGCAGCAGCATGGCGGTAACGGCAATACTGGATCGTGATCGGATTATGGCGCACAAAGATATGAAATGAAAAGTATGATGAGGCTGTAAGCGATAAAAAATCAATTCTGTATGATAAAGGGCGCATGCATCTGTATCAGATGTGTAATGGAATGTGTATGGGATTCGTATATGAAGAAGGGGCACATTCATCGGTACGGCCGAAAGATGTGCCCTTTTTGCCTTATTTAGAACCCAATCGTTAGCGCCGCTTGGAATTCAGCCGCTTGCGCTTATCGGATTGTTCCCACTGGTACAGAAGCGGGTACGGATCGAACGCGTACTCGACTAAGCCGCGATCGCGATATACGCCATAGTGGAGATGCGGAGGGAACTTGCCTGATGTGCCAGGCTTGCCATATCCAGAGCTGCCAACCCATCCTACTGTCTGACCTGGGGTGACGATATCGCCAACCTTAATATGTTTTTCATAACCAGAAAGGTGGGCGTAATAATGATAAATGTTATTCAGATCACGTATGCCGATCCGCCAGCCGCCGTAACGGTTCCAGCCTTTCACCTCAACGATGCCATAGCAGGTGCTGCGCACAGGAACCCCATATCCGGCAAAGATATCGGTGCCTTCATGAATACGATATCCCCCGTAATGCCGTCCCATTCCAAAAGTACTTCGATATGAATAGGAGCTTCCAAGAGGCAATGGGAAAGTATACTCGAACAGATCTACCTTATCGAAATGCTCGAAAATCCGCGCATACTGCTGGACACGCTGAACAGCACGTGGATTGGAATAATAATGCCACAGTCCATTGCCGAAATCTTCGACATTAGGCCCATAGGCTCCAATGATCGAAGCGACGCTGTAGAGCAAGTCCACATCATTCGAGGCGTCCGCACGATTGTCCCCGGAACCGTCGCGTCCAATACCTCTAAAGATAGATATCGACTTCGGGTTGTCATCATTGATATCCGGGTTCAGCATGCCAGCCCATTTACGGGGATCCACATATACGCCTGTTAGTCGATCTGGATGTTTACGCTGTTTTGGGTTGGCTTTGGTCAACGCCCGCTCGTACTGGTCGATGGCAGCTAATCGGTACCAGGGGATTCCGGTCAGTATCGACATTTGCTCATATAAATTTCGACGCTCTTTCCATACATCCCCTGCCGGGGATGGTGCCTGACCAGAATCTTTGGCAGCTCCAGACTGCTGGCTAGACTGAATCTTCTGCTGCTGTGAACCAGACGGAGCGGCATGAACCGACACCGCCGAATGTGGTGTCATCAGCCCCAGCCATAAGGCAAGTCCTGCACATAGATAAGATGGAGCTTGTCTCATGTCTTCATTTCCTCCTTATTCCATACCTGAAAAGGTTGATTTAATGTTAGAATGTGCGTAAATGGCCTTTTTATCCAAGCAATGGACACGTAGGTATAGATTTTGAAGGGTTCATGGTATAATACAGAATTAGGTCAAGGTTAAGCGAACAAGAAGGAAGGTAGACTCCATGAAAACGAGAGAGCAGAAGCAGAAACCAGATTGGATACGCATCAAGCTGACTACCGGAGAGAACTATTCCGAGATTAAAGATATGATGCGCTCCAAAACGTTGCACACCGTGTGCGAGGAAGCACGTTGTCCGAACATTTATGAATGTTGGGCAAATCGTACGGCGACGTTTATGATTTTGGGAGACATCTGCACTCGTGCTTGCCGCTTCTGTGCGGTCAATACCGGCATGCCGACGGAATTAGACTTGCAGGAGCCAGAACGCGTAGCAGAAGCTGCAGAGCGCATGGGCTTGCGCCATTGTGTCGTTACATCCGTAGCCAGAGACGATTTGAATGATGGAGGAGCATCAATCTTTGCAGAGACGATCCGGGCGCTACGTCGCCGGTTGCCACTCTGTAGTGTGGAAGTGCTTATCCCGGACTTTATGGGTAATTGGGATGCACTTAAGTTGGTTATGGACGCAAAGCCAGACATTCTCAATCATAACGTCGAGACGGTAGAACGGTTGTCCGACCGTGTACGTGCGAAGGCGAAGTATGAACGCACACTTGAATTGTTGAAGCGTGCGAAGGAAATGCAGCCGAACATTCCTACGAAATCCAGCATAATGCTTGGCGTAGGGGAAGAATGGGATGAAATCTTGCAGACAATGGACGATCTTCGCGCCGTTGATTGCAACATTATGACAATTGGACAGTATTTACAGCCGACGAAGAAACACTTGTTCGTTGAGAAATATTACACTCCAGAACAATTTGCAGAGCTGAAGAACGAAGGATTGAAGCGTGGGTTCAGCCATGTGGAATCGGGACCGCTTGTCCGCAGTTCCTACCATGCGCATGAACAAGTCCAGTCCGCTCATAAGTCCATGGCTACACAAGCGTAATCGTGTTGTTAGCCGCTGGCGATGAGACGGAGTTCGCCTAAAGAGTGACCGTTCGAGAAGCCGATGTTCAGCAGCGGGAAGAATGCATCATCTACTCGATGTCCCAGTCTCCTTACAAGTTGCTAGCGACTTGTAAGGAGCAGCGGCGGCAATCGGGAGGAGAGGGAGCATGCAGGCCTCTATGTTATGGGAACAACCTCGATAAAGCGCGCTCCTCCGTTCGTGCTTGAGCCTGCTGCGGCAGGGGAAGGGGGAATCACGGACGTGATTCAAATTGGAGGCAGATCGTACGAAATCATTCATGAGTACAAGAACGCATGGAATCCGGAAGCATTCAAGGGTCGCTATAGCGAAGTACTAGAACGGTATGATTACATTCTAGGGGATTGGGGATACAATCAGCTTCGCCTCAAAGGCTTCTTCCGTGACACTCATGCGAAATCCACTAAGGATAGCGCCTTGTCCGGAATGATGGATTACATTAATGAATATTGCAATTTCGGATGCGCCTATTTCATATTGGAGAGGGTAGGCAACAAGGATGTCCGTGTAAGGACTGCTGGAGATCAGGGTGATGAAGCAGAACAAGAAGGTGCAGCAGCATTGGAAGCGCCTACTGCGGATTTGCCGCCGCAGCAACCGAAGCAGGGGATCGTACTCCAGCCGAAGCAAAATAATCAGGATGCTGCAGCGGAACCAGCTGCGAAGCCATCCTCGTCTGAGCGTAAGCCTCGTCATTCGCGCAATCGCAATAAGCAGAATCATGGCAAAGGCGGTACACCGAATCAGGCAGGTGTGCAGCCACGACCTGCTGCGGAATCGAAGGAACGGGCAGAGCGGGTAGAACGCGCACCTAAAGAAGTGCGTTCCTAAGCGGACACAGTATAATACCATAGTAGATGGACTTACCGGCACCGCTTCTCATCTGTTCAAGACGAGAAGCGGTGCCGTTTGCATGAATAGGACATAGCAATGCCCGCCGTCCAGTGAACAGCGGGCATTGTGAAGTTGAACTTATACGTTATAACAGCCGTGCTCGTCATATCCGAGGAAGGCTTCACGCACCCGATTCCAGAACGGGAATGGACGATAGCGAATAAATGTTACCTTCTGATCGGCGACTCTACAGCGTATGGAGCACAGCTGCTCCAACGGAATGTTGATATGATCAACCGTCAGGAGCAATTTCTGCTTCTTCTGAGAATGGATGTCGCAATGATGATGCTTCGGCAAAATAAGCGACGATCCAAGCGTACGATACACACGGTTGTTGATGGATGAAATCTCAGCAAGTTGAATCGATGGGATCGAGGGATGAACCATAGCCCCGCCGAGACTCTTATTGTAAGCTGTACTTCCAGACGGAGTAGATACGCACACCCCATCTCCACGGAACATTTCGAACAGTTCGTCATTAATATCAATTTGAGCGACGAGCGTATTTTCTACCCCTTTAAGCGTAAACTCATTCAATGCGATGTATGTCTTGTTGGAGCCGTTGTCATGAGTAGCGACTTGCAGCTCAATTAGCGGATACTTGACGATGCGCGGTGATATTTGATCTTGAGTTCGATTATCTGCAATCAACTGAACGAGCATCTCAATTTCATCTGGCTTCCAATCCGCGTAAAACCCGAGGTGGCCGGTATGGATGCCAACAAATGCAAGTTGATCAAGCTGATCGATGTATCGATGGAACGCTTGAAGCATCGTGCCGTCTCCGCCTATGGATAATACAATATTCGGTTCGTCATCATCACGTACTAGGCCCCGATCGTTGGCCAGTTGGTGGAACGTGTCAGCTAATGCGGCAGATACGTCGTCTCCCCGGTTCATTACTGCGTACTTCAAGGCGTTGGCTCCTTTGCACTGCTTTTCATTAAGATTTATAACGAAGTATATCCAATTCCATATTATACGTTCCACATCTGGAATACAATCGCCATTTCATCTGAAGCAGATTACCGTTCCCTTATCTGCCCATTCGATGGAAGTATCGCAGCAATCCAACAGCCGCTGATCCGATGCTCAATATAATGATAATGGCGAAGGCTGCTAGAAGACCAGTATGTGTGGCTGACCATGCTGTATTCCATACTTTCGTTGGGATTATGCTGTTGTCTAAGTCAGACAGCCACGTAGGGAGCAAGGATTGTATCGTTCTTGTATGGAGCAGCGGATACAGGATAAAAGCGGCGAATGCGGCAAGGAAGCTGTGAATGAGTCTGGAAACAAAGAAAGGAATATATCGTAAATCGCACTGATTCATAATACTTACGATTTGGGCATGGACGGACAATCCGCCCCATGACAAAATCCAAGCTGCGGCTACCACTTGTGCATGAGTGCCAGCTGAGTCCGCGGCTCCAGCGCCCTTAGCGCCAAGAGTGACCTCAAATATTCCACCGGAAAAGGCGGAAGAGAGGGAGCCGGGGAGTTGAACAGTCTGAAGCAGCCCTTGCAGCACAGTCTCCCATACACGCATAACCCCAATTGCGGACAGTAAGTCCATCGCAACGGAGAAAAAGACAACCAGCCCTCCTACAACGATCATAAGCTTTAAAGAAGAGGCAACAGCCTCCTGCAATAAGGTGCCGAGGGAGCGGCCATCCTTCTGCCTTGCCTCATGCATGGCCCAGAAGGCGCGGACAACGAGGGGAGTCTGCCTGACACGCTTCGTCTGTCCATGGGAGGAGATCGGCTCGACAGCTGCTGCTATGGGTGTCATAGGAGCATGCGGAGCATGGAATCGCATTAATAGCCCGACGACAAATGCCGCTCCGTAATGAGCAAGTGCAATCGTAAGAGCTAGGCTGGCGTCTCCGAAAAATCCGATGGATACAGCACCTATTAGAAATATAGGATCGGATGACGTGGTGAAGGCGACGAGGCGCTCCCCTTCTTCACGGGAAATGAACCTCTGCATTCGCAGCTGAGTAGTGAGCTTGGCTCCAACAGGGTAACCGGATGCATACCCCATTGCGACCACAAACCCGCCGATTCCAGGAATGCGGAACATCGGGCGCATGATTGGATCAAGCAAGGTGCCAATGAAGTGTACAATGCCGAAACCAAGCAGAGCTTCGGATATAATAAAGAACGGGAGCAAGGATGGGAACAGGACGTCCCACCAGATGGCCAATCCCCGTGTCGAAGCGGATAATACGGTGTCAGGATATATGATCATTAATAAAATGAAGAGACCAATCGTTGCTGCGATGAGTACAATCTGGATGGAGGAGCTTGTCCGAGAGCGGCTCATTGTATATTCACTCCCTCTACTTCTTCAGTCAATGGGACGACCACTGCAATACAACATATGATAAAGGGACAACAATCATGCTGTTCACCTTCAGAACAGCGCTGTGATGATACAATTCTGTCTTTATTCTGTAATCAAAACGTAAAGGAAACGCTTGCATTTATCCGTGTCATTTCGGGAAGCATTATGGTACACTAAAAATACAAGAAAGATGAAATGCGTATCCGATCGTTAGGGGTGATTGGTGTGAGCATTATTGCAGGCATCCTTGTTTGCGCTTTTGTTTATGTCATTCGGGAATCGTTAATGGGATCACCAGAAGAAGATTGGTAAAGACAAGGTAAGAAGAGACTACAACTACGGCCAGACGCTGAACAGATGCTCAGCGTTTTTTTGTGCTTATTTGCGCGTTCACCATTCATTTGATTGAAACTTCTGCTCGTTTGTAATAAAGTGTTGAACAAGGACTACTTTATTGACGAAATGCTGGCTGTTGATGGCAGTCGCATGATGGAGAATAGATAGGAGCGATTATGGAACGGTACAGTCAAACAATATATGAGGCGATCGGCGGAGAGGCGACGGTTCGGAAGATGGTGGAGGCTTTCTATCCACGAGTCCAGGCTCATCCTTTGCTTGCGCCACTATTCCCAGAGGATATTATGCCGGTAATGGAACGACAATTCATGTTCTTGACGCAGTTTTTCGGAGGACCATCTCTCTACTCTGATCAGTTCGGACATCCAATGATGCGTGCACGTCATCTACCATTTCCGATAACGCGTGATCGTGCAGATGCATGGTTAGGCTGCATGCGGGAAGCGCTTCATGAGATTGGAATGGAGCCAGGGCTGGCAACGATGGTTATCGATCGCTTATCGGGCCCAGCGTATCACTTTATTAATACGAATGATGAGGCTTAATTCCTTGTTCAAATAGAACGGCTCATGTATTCCATAATAGATTCGTTTTCATGGACTTCGTGCGACTCACATAATCGATCAGCAGAAAAGAGGAACGATTTATGGAGGTTGAACCGCTTTTTACGGTGAAGGTAGGCTGTCCGTACTGTGAACAGGTATTTGTTACTTCGCGTGTACGGCCTCGCTTCAAGAAGCCCTCACGCATTGACAGTGATTTTTGTACGCATTATGACGAGGGCAAGGTGAATCCGGACTATTATGTAGTTCGGGTATGTCCTTCATGTGGATGTGCATCCACAGAAAATTCCTTAAAACATTGGTACGAGCCGCAGCGTAGGAAGTTCGAAGCACGCATCGCGAACCAGTGGAAGAACCGTGATTACGGTGGCGAGCGGACTTGGGAGGATGCGCTTGCAACGTACCAGCTGGCTCTGTTAACAGCTCAGACTATTGGCGAGAGCCATCGTGTGGTTGCTGGTCTTCTTCACCATATCGCATGGTTGTATCGATATCGCAATGATGTGGTAGAAGAGCGTCGATATATGCAATATGCACTTGACGCCTATGTTGCCGTGCTGGAGCAGGAGTGGCGCGATCAGAACGATGCGCGGCTCATTTTTATTATCGGGGAGCTGTATCGCAGATTAGGCGAATTCAATGAGGCTGTGAAATGCTTCAGTAAAATTATTCATGATAAAAGGATCATGGATGCGGCAATGATCCGAGCTGCTAGAGAGCAGTGGACATTAATTCGTGAGGAAATGAGAGAAGCAACTGAAAACGCTACATCAAGTATGGCCGATTGAATGAGGAGACAAGAAGACGTGTATCCGGCAGAAGTGGGGTACACGTCTTTGTCTTGACCAGTGAAAATCAATCCTCACTGATCCATGCATTCTATCGAATCGCGCGGTCTGCGAGCAAATAATCGTTATCCGCGTCGACGATGACGAGGCGGTTGCGACAACAAGGGAATACAAGGAGCCGTTTCTTGCCGTCATGGATATCAGGAAGCTCATTTGGCTTAATGGGAAGAAGGACATTGTCTTTCTTACAAAACGGGCAGGTTGATATATACAGGTCGCCCATTAGCTGATCATACGGCAGTGTATTTTCAAATGGTATCATTCCTTGGTGCTCTCCGATGTTTGTTCTGTGCCAGAAGGACTCTGTTCTGCCTTGTTAAGCTCGGCAAGCTTCTGTATAAGAATGTGCTGCGGCATATGCATGAGCTGCTCTAAGGGGACATTAAGCGCCTTAGACAGTTTGACAGCGGTGTCTGCGGAGATTGGTAATGGTCTCATCTCACGTTCCTCCCTATGCGAGTTCCTATAAATTTTGATATAGTTTAGTTATACACGGTCAAGGTGCAAAACTCAAACTTTGCAAGGTTGAATAGGTGTGGACAAATTAAGCCAATTGAAAGGTGTGTGCACGATGAAACAACCGTTAAGTCAAACGTGGGATTTGGATGTTATTTTTGAAGGTGGATCAGAATCTGAAGCACTTCAGGCTGCACTGTCTTCCGGTGAACAGAAGATCTCTTCGATCACGAGTGAGCTTAAGGCAATGGCTATTCCTCAATCTGTTGAGGAGGCACGACAGCTTGCCAAATTGACTGAACAGCTTCAGCAGTTGATTGCAGAGTTACGTGAGGCAGGTGCTTACATAGGGTGCTTGACGGCACAAAATGTAAAGGATAAGAAAGCGATTCAATTATCCGACCGTGTACGTACAATCGGTGCCCGACTGGTTACTTTGGATACGCTGTATGATGAGCTTTTGCGCGGCATGGATGAGCAAGTATGGTCTGAATTTGTTGCACTGCCTGAAATTGCAGGCATTCGTTTCAATTTGACTGAACGCCGAGAATGGGCAAAGGAGAAAATGTCACCGGAGAAGGAAGCGCTTGTTGGGGATTTGGCAACAGATGGTTATCACGGATGGAGTGCCAACTATAACACTATCGTATCCCATTTCCGTATCAAGCATGAAGAGAATGGGGAGACAGTGCTTCTTTCTGCAGGACAAGCTGACAACAAGTTGTCTGATGCTGATCGCTCGGTACGCGAGGACATGTTCGCGAAGTGGGAAGAAGCATGGGAAGAGCGTGCGGACTACTGTGCTGACGCCCTTAACCGAATTGCAGGCTTCCGCTTGAAACTGTATGAGAACCGTGGCTGGAACGAAGTGTTGAAGGAGCCCCTTGCCTACAACCGGATGTCGCAGGCGACGCTGGATGCAATGTGGGATACGATCGTTCGCAATAAGCAGCCGTTCGTGAAATATTTGGAGCGAAAAGCAAAGCTGCTTGGTGTAGAGAAACTCACATGGTGTGATGTAGAAGCTCCACTCGGCGACACGCAATCCAAGATTTCTTACGATGAGGGTGCGCGTACGATTGTCGAGCAATTCGAGAAGTTCAGCCCGCGTATGTCCAAGTTCGCAGTGAATGCATTCGAGAAGCGCTGGATCGAAGCGGAAGATCGCTCTGGCAAGCGTCCAGGTGGGTTCTGTACGTCGATGCCTGTTAGCAAAGAAACGCGTATATTCATGACTTATGCCGGCACACCATCGAACGTGTCCACCCTTGCCCATGAGCTTGGACATGGTTATCATACGCATGTGATGGAGGATCTTCCTACATTTGCAAAGTCATATGCGATGAACGTAGCAGAGACGGCTTCCACTTTTGCCGAGATGATCGTATCTGACTCTGCGGTGAAGCAGGCGAAGAATGAGCAAGAGAAGTTGACACTGCTGGAAGATAAGCTTCAGCGGTCAATTGCGTTCTACATGAATATCCATGCGCGCTTCCTGTTCGAGACTCGCTTCTACGAGAAGCGCAAGCAAGGCGTATTGTCCTCTGAGGAACTATGCTCGCTTATGGAAGAGGCACAGAAGGAAGCGTTCTGTGGTGCACTTGATTCGTACCACCCGCACTTCTGGGCGTCTAAGCTGCATTTCTACATGACGGGTGTGCCGTTCTACAACTTCCCTTACACATTCGGTTACTTGTTTAGTACGGGATTGTATGCGCGAGCTCTGCAAGAAGGCGAATCCTTCGCAGCGAAGTACGATGCATTGCTGAGGGATACAGCGGTAATGACGGTAGAGGATCTTGCACAGAAGCACCTTGGCGTAGATTTGACGAAGCCAGATTTCTGGCAATCGGCGATAGATGTGACATTGCAAGACGTGGAATTGTTCCTGCAAATGACTGAATAATTTAGAGTGACAACGGATAGACCGTGCAAGTTAAATGAGGCTTACATAGAAAGGAAAAACAACTTGGCGACATCAACTAGGCTTCTTAAGCTGTTCCATGCTTTGTTTTACTCAACGAATGCCGTTCTGCTTTCTTATTTGCCGCTTCTATTGCGGGAGCGGGGTTTCGAACCGTTTGAAGTAGGCACCATATTAATGTTGGGGCCTTTTCTGGCGATGTTTGCACAGCCTGCCGCAGGTCTGATTAGCGACCGCATCCGAAAGGTTCGCCCGCTACTAATCGGCTTGTGGATTGTATTGGGAATATCAGCGTCATTAGCTTTTTTGACAACGGATCGTATCCTTGTCGCGGTAAGTATTCTGATTTTGTATATTTGCTATCTTCCATCGATTTCATTGCTTGATACGTTAACAGTTAAAATAGCCAATTCTATGCAGCAATCATATGGAGCTGTTCGCCTTTGGGGTTCAGTTGGCTTCACCATAACGGCTGTAACGCTAGCACAGGTATTTGATTTGGTGGGCGGAGTGGATTCACTGTTCTGGATGTATTTGCCGGTCTGGTCCAGCTTTTTTATCGGCATGTTCTTTTTGAAGGAACCGAGATATGATGATGGCGAGCCGGATGAAGCGGTGACCATGACCATTTTGAAAAAGGCGCTCACCATTCCTTCCTTGCTTGTATTGCTTGCTCTTATTTTCGTCATCGGGATGCCCCACCGGATGAATGATGCGCTGCTATCGCTGCATATGAGCGATTTGGGCGCAACCTCCGGGCAGGTATCGATTGCATGGGCTGTTGCAGGATTCAGTGAAGTTTTTGGCTTCATCATTATGGGACGAATCATGAAGCGTTATCGAATGTTGACATTGCTTTCCGCCGTAGGCATGCTATATGCGCTTCGATGGCTGCTGTATTCCATAACGACGGAGCCGGTGATGCTAATCGTACTGCAAGGACTGCATTCGATTACGTATGCTTGCTTCTGGGCCTTAGCAATCGAATTCGTAGTGCAGCTTCTCCCGCAGAAATTAGCAGCTACAGGACAATCGCTGCTCGGTATGGTGTTCTTTGGCTTGTCCGGATTAGCAGGAGGAGTTATTGGCGGAGCACTGCAGGAATCGTATGGCGGTAATGTCATGTACAGCATTGGTTTTGTCCTTGCCCTTCTTGGAACATTTGGCTTCATGTTGTGGAACCGCAAGGATCGCAAGCGCACACTTGCAGTTGAACAAGAAGCAACCGTATAACTTGTATAATGGAATTGGAAATTAAACTTATCATTTACAGTGCTGAATAGCTGTAAGGTAGGTAAATAGGTAATCCAATAACAGCGGGGCAGCCCTTAGTAGCATTCTACTAGTGGCTGCCCCGTTTGTTTTGGTTATATGCAATATTAGAATTTGAATACTTGAATCGTGCGCTGCAGCTGGATCACCTTTTGCTGCATTTGCTCCGTAGCATCGGCCATCGCTTGGACGGATGTAATTTGTTCATTCATAGAAGCAGATACTTGCTCTGTTCCCGCAGCAGATTGCTGTGTAATTGCTGAGATGTTCTCGATGGAGCTTGAAATGTTTACAGCTCCCTCCAGCATCGTATCACTTTCATTCGCGAAGGCGGCAATTTGTTCGGTAATAAATTGAATGCTATCTACAATTTCTAGGAAGATGCGCTCTGTTTCTTTAATTAATTCCGTTTGGGCGTGAACGACCTCTTCATTGACTTGAATATTCGTAATTGCCTGGCGGATGCCTGACTCAATGCTTTTCACCAGAGTAAATACTTCCTTCGTCGAAGCGGAAGATTCTTCAGCAAGCTTGCGAACCTCCTGTGCGACGACTGCGAAGCCACGGCCATGCTCGCCAGCACGTGCCGCCTCGATAGAGGCATTAAGGGACAATAAATTCGTCTGCTCAGCAATGTCAGAGATGGTGCGTGTAATTTTGGAGATGCCATCTGCTTGTCGTGCAAGTTCCTCAATTGTCGAAGCTACTTGATCAGTTGCCTCGATGTTGCGCTGCATGCCTGCGCTTTGTGTCTCGACTGCCGTTCTTCCCTTAGCAACGAGACCGACTGTAAGGGCAGAGCGCTCATTCATTTCCTTCGTAGAGTATGTATAGGACTCAACCTTCTGCTCAATTTGCTTGACGGAATCCGACATCGATGCGACATCTTCGGAGATTTCCGCTGCTCCAATCGCAAGTTCATTTGATGAAGCTGTCACCTGTTCCATAACGAGCTTTAAATTGTGGTTCATATGATACATTTCTCTGCTTGATTCGGATACGTGCCGCGTAATATCGGTCGTTTGGCGTAAAATTTCACGAAGCTTAATGATCATAGAATTAAAAGCATGCCCTAACTCGCCAAGTGAATCATTCGTTGTCACGTTCAACGTTTGGGAGAAGTCACCCTTCGATACTTGCAGGGCTGACTGGGCAATGTCTTTGATCGGGGCACTCAATGAACTTTCCAGAAAGTTAATAATGGGATAGCTACCACCGATTAGAATGGCGATAATGATTATCCCGGTTGTAAGCGATACATCAGCTAGGAGTAGGACTATTGTCGCTAATGCGAATAGGCCGACGATACTGTAACAGCCGAACAGCAGCTTTTGTTTGAAGTTTAACTTGTAGAACCAGTTCATAGGACCGCTCCTTTCCCCTGTCATGCCAAAATTTAGAATTTGAAATCATTATAGCATCGGCTGTGAGGATGGTCTATGAAAATGTTAGTAAATTCAACACGATTAGACGAAATTCGTCAAGACGATTTTGCATGATGTAAAAATGTGTTGATTAAAGGAAAATAATCCCTTATACTGTGACTAAAGAACCATAAAATTGAAGCTAAGCTTCTGTCAAAATAGGGAGGAATGAATAAGATGAAGTCTGTCTCGATTCCATTAGCTAGGCAAATAAGCCTAGTTTTTGAGAAATTAGAATCAGAGCTGATTGGTTTGACAGGTGGAACAATTGTAGTTTGTCTTCGCAATGATATCATTGGGAAATTCGGTGTGAAGCACGATGCGTTGGAAAGCTGTGCTGGTGAACTAAAGCCGATTCGACAAGGATTGTCGAGGCAGCAGATTGCCCAATTTCTGCAAACGGCGATTGATGCGCTGAAACATAAAAAGCATTGGACGCATGGGGAGATTGTGTACGATTTTACAGTTAGGCATGGGGAGCTGCATGTCAGCACATGGTTTGAATCGAATCATAATATGGTTCATATTTTGGATAAGAAGGAAGAGAATCTACATACTTACAGAAATGTATCTTAATGTGTTCATTTGCAATTGTCGAATGTTATTTGTAAATAAGAAAGCAGGAGTCCCTTCTAACACCAGTTGGTTGTAGTAGGACGTCCTGCTTTTTTTCGTAAGTATGGGGTGTTGCGTAACTAGCTTAAAAAGGTTCAACAGCTAAGCTTAGCGAGCGCGGCCAGCCAATTGCTGTTCAGCAATTTGTACAAGACGCTTCGTGATGTAGCCTCCGATGGAGCCCATATCGCGAGAAGTATAGTTACCGTAGTAACCATCTTGAGAAATTGGAATACCCAATTCTTGAGCAATCTCAAATTTCATTTGTTGAAGTGCTGCTGTTGCTTGAGGAACAACGAGATTGTTGGAACGGCTTCCGCTTCCTTGTTGTTGATTTGGCATGTTGTTCACCTCCTTGTGATAGTTATTATGGAGAGATAGAGATGAAATATGCGAGAGGAAGTGCTCGTTGTGAAATGTAAATAATGCCAAGTTGTCCTGATCTGGCAATCGTGGGAGGAACGCAAAAAGGAGGCTTGTCGCCTCCCCTGTTATGGATGTTGGATTTCAAGCTCTAAGTTGAGGATAACTGGCTTGTTCGGCTCAAGTTCAATCAAACCTGTAACCTCATTGCCGAATGGAAGATTTGGCGCATCAGGAAGCCAAGTATAAGGCTCTATGCAGATAATTTCATTCGCAGTGCCTCGAGTGTAGAGAACCCAATGCTTGAACCAGGGCTCATTGCCTGTATAGCGGATACGATAACCGTCTTCGCGGGACAGCCAAGCTTCAGGCTTATGCTCGCCTATGCTGAATACCGTATCGAAGTCGGTTCCTTCTAAGTTCATTCCGGTGAGCAGCTTCTCGTTATCACCTAGAGGCAACGTATTTCCTGTCATAATAAGCTCTTCGTCCAGCTCATACACACCTGTAACAGGAACCTGCAGGGTCCAGCGGTTCGGTTCGCCATCAAGTTGTAACCACGTATGTGTTCCGAAGCCAAATGGTGCAGTCTGCCCACCAACGTTGGTTACTTGCAATTGTTGTGTCAGTTGGCTTCCCTTCAATTCGTAAGTAAGCTCGAATTGGAGAGGTGTTGGATATTGCTCCATCCAGTGCTTATCTTCTGAAGAATGGAACTGAACCGTGACGATAGCGTGATCTTCGGTTGCTTCGGCAGATGTAACTTGCCACGATTGCAAACGATGCAAGCCGTGAATGTGATTGTTGTTGGCTGTGTTCTGATCAAACTGATAGGACACTCCTGCATATTGGAATTGTCCGCGGCGTATCCGTCCAGGCGGCATAAGCATAGGGATGCCGAAGTGGTAAGGTTTGGTCATATAATAATCCAGATCGCTCTCAGCTGGCGTACGCAAAATATCGCGTTCAAGCACTTTGTCCCACAGACGAATGAGATTAGCGCCTAGGGAAGGCAGCAATGTTGCCTCAAGCGTGTCACTGTGAAGAATAACTGTCTCATGATCGTTCCATTTGCCTCTCGTAATCTGATACATGCGAATTGCCCCTTTGCTCGTGAAGTTATGTAATGGTTTGTTATTTTCATGATAGCAAATTCACGCATTAAAGTCATTGAAGCACACAAGGTCTAATTCAAGCGGGTGATAAAGGGCACGAGATAGATTGACAAATACAATGATCTTCGCTATCCTTATGGCTAATTCCTAGTTATGTAGAGCTCGCATAAGTGATAGGATATAATTGAATTCGTGTAAAATGATGATGAGGATAAGTACGCTATGCGGTAGCTCCAGAGAGTCGGTGGTCGCTGTGAACCGGCGCGAATGCATAGTTGGAATGGGCCTCGGAGTGCTGTGTTGAACCGGTGAAGTGCATGAAGTAGACATAGCCGCAGCTCTGCGTTACAGAGGTCAAGGCTTGCAATGAGGGAGTCAGCATAGTTTGCTGATGCTTCCTAACATTCGTAGGATTGTGCTTGTAAGAAATCACAGCCATACGATTATGCAGGCGAATTAGGGTGGCACCACGGTTCTTCGTCCCTTGCGGATGAAGGGCCTTTTTTGCGTTCTCGAGTATGACGATACAAGAATAATGATATTTGTGGAAAAGGAAGTGTTGCGTGATGAAACGCGTACTATCTGGTATTCAGCCAAGCGGTCAATTGACACTTGGCAACTACATCGGAGCAATCCAAAACTTCGTGAAGCTGCAGGAAGAACATGAGTGCTTCTTCATGGTGGTAGACCTGCATGCCATTACTGTACCGCAGGATCCGGAAAAATTGCGTGAGCAGACAGAATCTGTAGCTGCCTTGTATATTGCGGCAGGCCTCGACCCAAGCAAGTCGAACATCTTCCTCCAATCTCATGTTCATCAGCATGCAGAGCTTGGATGGTTGATGACCACACTCACCTATATGGGTGAGTTGGAGCGGATGACGCAATTTAAGGATAAGTCGGAAGGGAAGCAGTCAGTTGGATCGGGCTTGTTCGTATATCCATCTCTTATGGCTGCAGATATTTTATTATATCAAGCAGATCTTGTTCCCGTTGGCGATGATCAGAAGCAGCATTTGGAGCTTACTCGGGACTTGGCTGCACGCTTCAACGGGCGCTTCGGCGACTTCCTGACTGTTCCAGAACCGTATATCCCGGAAGTCGGCGCACGGATTATGTCATTGGATGATGCCTCCAAGAAGATGAGCAAGAGCAACCCGAACCCTGGAAGCTATATTGCCTTGCTAGATGATCCTGCTGTCATTCGCAAGAAAATCAGTCGTGCCAAGACAGACTCAGAGGCACTTGTGAAGTATGATCCTGCGAATAAGCCGGAAATCAGCAACCTGATGAGCATTTATGCACATGCCGCTGGTATGTCCATAACTGAAATTGAAGCGAAATACGAAGGCCAAATGTACGGGCCGTTCAAGAAAGATTTGGCTGAGCATGTCGCTGCGCTCATCGAGCCGCTTCAGGCCCGCTATCATGAAGTAAGACGCACAGGTGAACATCACGAGGCGCTGCGTCGTGGTGCTGAGCGAGCACGTGAAGCGGCAGAGCAGACATTGACGGAAGTGAAACGCCGGATGGGCTTCGTGCTCCCGCAATAAATCTAGGACGATTTGTTAAGCCTGCTTGCCTACTGGCCTGATGTATGATCTTGTTGGGCTAAGCTTCGCCGACGAAGCTTGGCCTTCACAATGAAGCCGCATCCCATATTCACGATAGCAAGTATGGTAAAGAGAAGAGCAAGCCAGACACTTTGGCTGATGGAGATCGCTGTTGCGATCAGCAGGGCGATGGAAGAGCATGCGAACCATAGTGATAACCATTTGTTCATGGGGAAGACTCCTTTTCGCAAAATAATGTTACAGATAAGTATAACATTTTGCAGGCCGGATAAAATAAGTTTGCAAGCTTGCACAACTAGAAGCGCCAATTGCGAAAGGAGATTCACCTATGTCTAATCGTTCTGGTTCCAACAACTTGGTTGTTCCTCAGGCTACTGCTGCATTGCAGCAAATGAAATTCGAAATTGCTCAGGAGTTGGGCGTTCCAATTCCACAAGACGGCTACTACGGGAACTACACTTCCCGTGATACCGGTTCTATCGGGGGATACATGACGAAGCGTTTGGTGCAAATGGCACAACAATCGCTTTCCGGCGGTTCCCGCTAATCGAAATGCACTAATGATTTGGCTACCCTGCGCGCGGGGTAGCCTTTTATTATGATAAGTGAGCATCAACAGCATTTGGTCAAAAAAGAAGGTACAGTGGATCCTGTCTTCACAGATTCCCTGTACCTTCTTCTTCTAAGTGCCCTTACACGCCGTTTCTATTCGTATTCCAATCCAAATTGCTTGCCGGAGTGAGTTTTGTTCAGCCAGCCTACGAAATAATCAAGCGTCTCATACTTGGCGTTCATCATGACGACAGCAACGAGGGGGAATTGCTTGCGATGCCTATACCTGACATCGGCCCAGCGAACGGCATATCCATAACCGGTTGGCTCTACCGTTGCACAAGCGTAGCGTGAAATGTACAGGAGCGCTTCTACAGCAGGGTGCTCCTTGGAAGCTTCTACTGCTGGATGCTTATCGCAGTAGGCCGTCTCTGTCCAATGGAGACGATTGTGATTCCAGTTCCCGATTCGGTATGCCCCTTCTGGAAGAGGCTTGACTACATTCCATCTGGATAGCGATACGGTCGGAATAAGTGTATACGTGTCCGAATGGACGTACTCTTCATCGAAGAGCAGCATCTGATCCTTGAGCTTCTTGTGTACAGATGCCCTCCATAAGAAGTACACAAGGAGCAGCGCATACAGCACGGGAAATACTATTCTTGGTGACAAGACACCCAATCCCCACAATGCTACAGCTACGAGGTGGGAAGAGAAAATAATCGGATCGAACAGCGAGATGAAGTCAAAGGACAGCCATTTGTCTGTAACAGGCCACGCCGCTTGGGTTCCATAGGCATTACACAGATCAGTAATGACGTGTATGACTACGGCGAGAGCGGTCCAGAGCAGAACGTGCCAGAACAAGGCACCCTTGTTCAGCAAAGTCATTAGACCTGCGATAAGCAGTGCCCATATTGGCAGCATTGGGATGGAATGTGAGATGCCTCGATGCTGACGAATATAGGTGGTGTTGTCCTTCAGCTTGAGTGCAACATCCGCGTCTGGAGCCTGTGATCCGAGCAGAACACTGAAGAAGACGGCCGAAGCCGTAGCAGGATGGGTCATGACGGCAGGATCAATGTGTGAGAGTCCGGCAAGCCCCAATCCAATAACAGCATGTGTGCTTGTATCCATATTCGTAATCACCCTCTTGTATTGTGAGCAATTATGTACCAGAATATGACTCATGAGTACAATTCACAAGAAGGATTCAGTGGGGGCAACATAAGAAAGAGGGGGAATCAACCATGAACATTATATTTGTCGAGTATCGAATTGATCCGGACAAGCGAGAAGCATATTTAGAACAGATTACAGAGCGCCTGCGGCCTTTTCCTCAAGTCGTATTATATGAAGGAACTGACCAACCTAACGTATTCGTGGAGCAGTGGATGGATACCACACACGAAGAGTATTTGCAGCTAAGACGGATTCGTCTGGAGGAAACAAGTGAATGGGACGTTATTACCGCTTGCATTCCTGGCGGCAGATCCAAATTGCATATCTGGGAGTTCGCATCAATTTCCAAATAAGTATAGCCACACACGCTATTGTGAGGAAGATCCAATAGATTGTCAAAATGATGAACGATGCTACGAGACATTGTCAGCAATTGGACGTTTTTGATATGATGAAAATTACAGCGGAAACACAAAGTTTCTGCTCTTGTTTGTACAACACAAGGAGGAACAGGTCATTTTGGATAAACAATATACGTACCAGGCTCCTTCCGACTCTATCCCGCTATCGCCGGAACCGGTGCGGGTCGAATTATGGAAAGAGTTTGTTCAGTTAACGAAGCCGGGTATTATTCGCTCCAACTTAATGGCTGCATTCACAGGGTTTTGGGTGGCAGCCAAATGGGATATTCCTTGGATGACCTTGCTGTGGATGATAATTGGTACAGCACTTACGATGTCGTCCTCATGCGTGTTCAACAACTATTTTGATCGAGATTTCGATATGAAAATGGAACGTACGTGCAATCGCTCGCTTCCTACGGGTCGTTTACAGCCGAATATTGTGCTCTGGTATGCCATTATTCTTGGTATTGCAGGTCTGTCGGTCTTGTTCCTGATGACCAATCCATTGACAGGATGGTTTGGCGTTCTGGGCATGTTTGTTTATGTAGTCATTTATACACTGTGGTTGAAGCGAACATCGACATGGAGCACCTCTGTTGGAGCCATTTCGGGAGCAATGCCACCCGTTATGGGGTATACATCTGTGACAGGTCAAGTGGATGAAGGGGCTATCCTGTTGTTCCTCATTCTATTCCTGTGGCAGCCGCCTCACTTCTGGGCGCTAGGCATTCGACGTGTTGAAGAATATCGTGCCGCTGGATACCCGCTGCTTCCCGTAGTCAAAGGAATCGAGCGGACGAAGAAGCAAATGATCCCGTATGTTGTGCTGCTTCTGCCGGTTACTTGGCTGTTCTATTCGTATGGCTATGTAAGCTGGATTTACGGGGTATTAGGAACCATTCTTAATGTGATTTGGCTGTATATTTGCATCTCGGGCTTCAAGGCGAAGGACAATGAAGCTTGGGCGAAGCGCAACTTCTTGTTTTCGATTAACTGGTTATTGCTGCACTTGTTCATTCTTGTCTTGGATACGATGGGGAAAATGTAATATCGCATCAAATCGAATTAATTGGAATTCAGCCTGACCACTAAAGGGAGTGTAACGGGAGGAACAGACGATGTCTCAATGGGCGAAGAAGTATTCTTTGCAAATCTTCTTAATGTCACTGGTTGTGGTATTTGCAATTATTGCTGCTTGGTTATACTGGCCGCGTGAAGATTTCAAGAAGGCACCGGATTTTTCAATGCAAAATGTGGATGGAAGCACAGTAAGTCTTGATAGTACGAACGGGAAGGTAAGGCTCTTCTATTTCTATTTCACGAATTGTCCGGACGTCTGTCCGCCGACGACATTTATGCTGTCTGAAGTACAGACTTTACTGCAGGAGAAAGGCGTATTTGGTAAAGAGGCAGGTATCGTATCCATCTCCTTCGATCCGGAGCGGGATACGATGGATGCGATTAAGACGTGGTCGCAGAAATTCAACGCTGACTACTCAGGCTGGTATTTCCTTCGCGGAAAAGAAGAGGATGTGGCCAACATGATGCCAGCGCTGGACTCTGCTGTGATGAAGGATCAGGATGGCAACTTTACACATCTCAATGTCATTACCCTGGTCGATCAGAAGGGCAATATTCGCAAAGCGTATAACGCGAATGATCGGGAGCGAACAACGCCTGAAATCATTGCCGAAGATGTCATGAAATTAATTAAATAAAAGATTAGTTAAGCGGGGGAAGATCCGGATACACGATGTATTCGTCTAACCCCGCTTTTTCTAATTGTTGGATTAAATACTCATCTGGCGTGCCTTCTACTCCAGCATACCCTCGGCGCGTATAGAGATGATCTGCATCTGGGAACGTATCTCGCAGAATAGCTCGAATACGTTTCCCAGAAGAGTCATTATCCATAAATAAGTATACGGGCTTATCTCCAACCTGCTTACGCAGTTTTTCTGTGCGATCGGTATTCAATGTCCCATATGTGCACATGATGTCAACTTCGTCAGCCAACAGCTTTCGCAAGCGGCTGCGATCGTTTTTGCCTTCTACGATGAGAGCGATTTCCAGCGTGTTCACCTTCTTCCTCTATGCGGTATGGGAAGCATTCCGAATCTGATGGAAATGATCCGGCCAGTAATTCTCCCATTATCAATAGTGTACCACGAATGATGAAATCCATTGCGGCGATGCAACGAGAAGCGCATGACAAAATTGGCTTGCCCGGAGGCAAGCCGTATAAGGAGAGAGCAAGATGGGGGGTTACAGCAGAGGAGCACGCAGAATGATGACGAGCAGGATGAACAGGGCGAGAATTACGGTGGTTATTGTCCAGAAGCGTGCGCCGAACGCCAGCTCTGGCCCACCGCCAGGCTCAGTATAATACCCCAACTAGGTTCACCTGCTTTCGTCGGTAGTCATTTCTCATCATTATAGTATGTTCGCGGAATTATCCTGTTCTGTGTATTCACCCATATTTGGGAATATGGGCGCAAACCATGTGAAGGCATCAAGATGCCGGGACAGGACATTCAGCTCTTGTTCTTATGTAGTTGGGTTCGTCGAAGGTGGATGCGTGCTGTGGACAGTCTTCTTCACTAACGATGTAGGCTTGCCTGGCGGGAGCAGCGTAACGGCTGTCATAAGGACGAGAAATGCGATGAAGTACGGCGATAATTGCCCACGGAGCTGCCCGGCAATCATCGGTCCAATGAAGGAGCCGATAGAAGAAGCAATCGATAAAATAGAGAAGATTCGACCATATCTGGCTCCGCCGCTCAGCAGCAAGAGATGAGCTGATAAAGCCGGTAAAATGATTCCCTTCGTCATCCCGATAAGAAATAAGGAGAGAAGTAAAGGCACAGACCAGTGAATTGCCAATAGAAAGAACAGAATCGCTAGCGAAAAGGAGCCGAGCCATGTGCGCATATAAGCAGAATATTGATTCAAGAACAACATGCTTAAGGTAAGGAGCGCCCCGAGGCTGATGGCCGAGAACAATACGCCTGTTTTCATTATTGAGGTTAATGCGTCAGCCATAAATGGCAACTCAAAAAATAAGATGCCCTGCGAGCAGGCAATGGCAAGCGGCATAAAGTAGAAGCGCCATGGGATAGCAGGTGCATGCTCAGAAGATGCAGCTGGTGTTGAAGTAGGGATGCTTGGTGCTGTCGTCTTAGAGGAGGGACTTTCACTTTCTTGAACATCTTGAATAAACAGCCATGCCAACATACCAACAAGGATAAGGCCAATGCCCAGCGCTTGGAACGCCATGACGAATCCGATTTGGGACACGAGATAAGCGCCAGCGGCAGGAGAGACAACAGAAGCCAATGTATGGACGAGCCCATTGCCTGCCATCAACTTGCCTTGATGAACATGATCGCGTGCCATTCGTGCAAGCAGAGACAGGCAAGCAGGGGAGAGGAACGCCAGCACGAATCCGCTTATGGAGCGTAGAATAAGCAGCTGCCATGGGTTGACGACATGGGCCTGAAGCATGAGAATAATGCCGGCTCCAATGAGGCTGAACACGATGAAGATGCGGCTGCCGAAGCGGTCTACTCCGTAACCGGCCATGACGTTGCCAGGCAGATGGGTGAACGAGTACATACCCATCATTAATCCGATGAAGGATGGAGCAGCACCAAGAGAGATTGCAAATGGGGTCAGAATGGGGTACTGCGCATGCAAATCGAAAAACGCAACGAATAAAAACAGGTAGAGCCAAAAGACAGAACGCAAGCCAAGTCACCTCCAGATCGCTATGGTATACTTGTACGTATTAGCGGACGAACTTAGTACCCGAATTTGGCTGAAGATGTTAGATGGTCTGACTGTTGCATCATATGGGAATGATGTATAATACGCTTTGGAAAGGGTGATTGAAGAAGTGAGTCAACTCGAAATGTGGTTTGAATTTATTAAGCAAAATTGGCTTGTCTTCCTAATCGCACTCATCGTACTGCTCGCAATTGTTAGTTTCGTGAAAACGATGATAAAATGGGCGCTGGTCGTCGTAATTGTCGCTGCTGTAGCCGTCTATAGCGGAATTACGTGGGACGACGTGAACAACGTAGTGACGACAGTGAAGGATGAGACGGTGCTGAAGCTGAAGGATCAAGCGATGAACTCCATGATGGAGGAAGCGAAGAAGGCGACGTTCAAGAGCAATGAGGACGGGACTTATACGATCAAGTCGCCGAATTTGGAGCTTACAGGCACTCCTAACAGTGACAAAGTGAAATTATCGTTCAATGGAGTCTCCCTTGGTGAATGGAGCATGAACGATACGATTCGCGATTTCGTGAAGGAAGCGAAGCAGAACAAATGAGTACTGGATTGCAGTGGGAATGGAACGCGATAACGCTAGTACTGCTTGCGGTCGTGCTTCTTTCCGCAGTTCAAGGGGTGGCGAGAGGCGCTTCGGGGTCCATGCGTCACCTCTTTCTATTTGTTGCTCAGTCGGCCTGCACCATTGTATCGCTTATCCTGTCCTTTGCTGCTGCGATGTGGCTCTCGCCCATGGTACAGCGTCAGTTCGTTGATTGGAATATTGTTATACCCTCCCATGCACTGGCTTGGTGGGAGCAGATCTATTATACCTTCGTGACAGGGATACGGGACTTCGCCCTGCTGCGCGTTGCAATCTTGTTCGGCATCATCTATATGCTCGTTCGAGGAATAATGGGTTGGCTCGTATCTTTGATCTGGAGCGGGGCTTCTGTGGCGAGTCAAGAAGAAGGAAACTCATCTTCTCGCTCAGGGTTCATGCAAGTGATTGGCCGTATGGCCAATTGGCTAACGGGTGGTGCAATTGGTGTGCTAATTGGTGGTGTGCGCGCCTTCATCATTATTATGGTGTTATTCGTATATGTTGCCCTTCAGCCTGCTACGAAGGCAAGCGATATCATTCAATCCTCTTCTGCTTATCGTACGGTGGCTAACCAAGTGATCGAGCCGCTTGCGGGGTCATTAATTACAGAGAGTCTGCCTGTTTTCACCTCCCAAATGGGGCAAGAATTCGGAGAACTTCTGCAGCGACGATATGAAGTCATTGATAATCAGATTTCTTCCGATGTGAAGCAAGCCGCGCGTGATGTGACGGCAGGAGCATCGACCGATGAAGAGAAGGCGCGACGCTTGTATGATTGGGTCGGTTCCCGGGTTCAGTATGATTGGGATAAGGCCAAGCAATACGAGACGAAGCGGATTTGGAAGGAGCAGACCCCGGAAGATACCTTCGCTACGAAGCAGGGGGTATGTATCGATTATGCACGTCTGTATGCAGTCATGGCTCGTTCCTCAGGGCTTCAAGTCAAGGTTGTGACCGGTCTTGGATACAATGGCAATGGCGGCTATGGACCGCATGCCTGGAATCAGGTCTGGCTAAGCGAACAGAAGAAATGGGTGCCGCTAGATAGCACATGGGCATCATCGGGAGATTGGTTCAATCCTCCTAAGTTCGACACCACTCATATTCCAGACAAGCCATTGACGATAAGATAATTTGCGGCGATGGCGATTAGAAGCTGCACAACCTTTGAATATAGGCAAATCAGTATGGTAAAATAAATAAGATTGTACAGCAAAAGTTAGCAAGAAAGGATGATTGGCATTGAGTCATCCAAATGCGGATGATCCGCAGAAGCGGGAAGTACAGAACCGGCGTACGTTTTCGTTTCGGTTGAACTTATTCTTTTTTATTACATTTTTGATTTTCACCGTGCTTATCGTGAGACTGGCCATTTTGCAATTCGTTGAAGGTCCCGCCCTGAAGGAGAAGGAGTCCCAGCTTGGATTCCGGGAAACGGCGGTACCGCCGCTTCGGGGAACTATTTATGATGCTTCGAATACGCGGCTAGCCTATTCTACAGCGTCGCAATCTCTTTACTTCAATGTGGTGAAAAATTACGGGGATCCGAGCAAGAAGATGACGGATGACCAGAAGAAGAATCGAGCTGAAGTAGAGCAGCTTGCGATGCAGCTCGAGGAAATATTCAAGAAGATAGGCAGTCCTCAAGACAAGCCATTAACAGCTGAAGAAATTTTGAAGCGAATGGACTTGGGTGGGAAGATGAATTTTGTTTTCGTTCCCAGGCTCATTAAATCAGGATTGACGAAGGAAGAGGTTGCTTACTTCCTGGAGCATAAATCGCAGTTCAAAGGCATCGATATCGTCGAGGATAGTGTCCGTAACTATGATAAGGATACGATCGCAGTACAGACGGTCGGTTATTTGAAAAAGTTCAAGGGTGTTCGCGAGCGGATGCCGTTCTACAAGGAACAGTATGAGAAGCAGGAACAGCTTCCTACGGAGAAGGAATACTTGGAATACGAGGATGTTGGCGTTGACGGCATCGAATTGATGTATCAGAACGAGCTGCGCGGTTTGAACGGGGTGAAGAAGTTCCCGGTCAACGTGGCGGGTCGTATTATCGGTCCGATGCAGCTGACGAAGCCGGAGCGCGGGAACAACATTCATCTGACGATCCACCGCGATATCCAAAAGGCAACAGAGGAGTCCATCGTAAAAACGCTGGAGAAGATTCGTAATTCCTCGAACCGCACCGAGTATGCACCAAATGCACGCACAGGCTATGCAGTTGCGATGGAAGTGGACACGGGCAATATCGTGTCGATTGCCAGTATGCCGGATTATGACCCGAATGTATGGCGCAACGGCCAAATCAGCGTCGAGGATTATGAGAAGATCCAGTTTTATATGGGAAATGGGGCCGTTCGCGAAGTCTATGGTCCGTATAATGATGACAAGGAGCGCGGACGTCATCCAACTTCCCTTGTCTATCTTGGATCTACGATGAAGCCATTGTCGGTTCTCGTCGGGTTGAAAGAAAGATTGTTCGGTCCATGGGAAGATTACTATGACAAAGGTTACGGTGAATTCGGACGCCGCGGTCATGAGACGAAGGTATGGAACTCAAGCAAAACGTCTTACGGTTACATGGATGCAGCAAAAGCCTTGAAAGTATCTTCTAACGCCTTTATGGTGGATATGATTGGTAAGAGACTCTTCTCCCTTTCTGACAGAAACGGTTTGGAATTGTGGGATAAATACATGGAGGCCTTTGGCCTTGGCGTGAAGACAGATAGCGGCTTGCCTGGTGAATCCGCAGGATTGAAGGACTATCTGGTAGAGGCGGAGCGCAACAATGCACAGTCCGCTCTCGTATACGCCTCCTTTGGTCAGCAAGGGAAGTATACAACCTTGCAGCTCGCTCAATATGCAGCTACCCTAGCGAATCATGGTAAGCGCATTAAGCCGCAATTCGTAAGCAAGATTACAGATGGGGATGGCAAGGTAGTCAAGTCATTCGGTCGTGAAGTGTTAAATGAGACGAATTTCGATAACACGCACTGGCGTGTCGTTGAAGAAGGGATGTCGAAGGTTAACGTTCACGGTTTTGATGGATTCCCATACTCGTTCTATAGAAAGACGGGTACATCGCAGCAAGATATAGCAGGGAAAAGACTAGAAAACGCCGTGTTCATTGCCTATGCGCCGGCGGATAAGCCGAAGCTTGCGGTTGCGGTTGTCGTCCCAGAGGGCGGATATGGTTCCTACGGGGCGGCTCCGATCGCGCGTGCTATGTTCGATGCGTATGATGAGGTATACGGACTTACGGGTACGCCGAAGAAGAAGCAAGCCACAGGCGGCGAATCTACGGATGCAGCTAACAACAATCAATAAGCAGGAGGAGTCGCTGCGTTCAGTGGCAATGATGCATTTCTGAGCGTTGCGAGCCTCAAATAAAGACTTTTTCATATCGTACATGGTGTCACCGATCAGGGAGCACATCGCATACGATATGGAAAAGTCTTTTCTTTTTGCAAAACTATATGTCTAGGGAAAGAATTTTTTTTATACGAAAATAGTTGCATTAGGGAAACATATTTGTGTATATTAAACAATGATCAGTGATAAACGTAATCATTACAAAAAAACATTGGGTATTCATGTGGGAGGGAACGAAAGATGACGAAGGCAGCTGAAAGACCGAATGGGAAGTTCAAAATGAATTCGGCGTTGAAGCGGTTGGTTATGACGATATTGTTCTTAAGCGTAGCTGTAGGATTAGCAGCATGTGGCAGCAGCACAAACGAGGGCAAGACAGAGGGAACTGCAACGTCTGCCGATGCTAATCCAATCAAGGTAACAACTACGATTGGTATGATCGCTGACGTGGTGAAAGAGGTAGGAGGAGACCGTGTTGATGTGATTGGGTTGATGGGGCCAGGGGTTGACCCTCACTTATACAAGGCGTCCCAAGGAGACATTAAGAAGTTGGATGATGCGGACATCGTATTCTACAACGGCTTGCATTTGGAAGGGAAGATGGTCGATATTTTGGAGAAAATGAGCGGCAGCAAGACGACGGTTCCCGTCTCCAGAACAATTTCGGAATCTGAGCTGCTCGCAGATCCGACATTAGCACAATCGCATGATCCGCACATTTGGTTCAATGTGCAGAATTGGATCAAGGCGACGGAGGTCATTCGTGACACGCTGGTGGAATATGATGCGGCACATGCAGAAGCCTATAAGCAGCGCGCTGAGGCATATGTAAGCAAGCTGCAAGAGCTTGATGCGTATGTACACAAGCGGATAGAAGAGATTCCGGAAGGGAGCCGCGTGCTCGTGACGGCGCATGACGCGTTTGGATATTTTGGCAAGGCGTACGGCATGAAGGTTATGGGGCTTCAAGGAATCAGCACGGCTTCTGAGTACGGAAGCAAGGATGTATCCGATCTTCGCGATTATCTGGTGGACAATCAGATTAAGGCAGTTTTTATTGAATCGAGTGTACCGAAGAAGGCAATTGAGGCGGTCATCGAAGGAGCGAAGAAAAAAGGCCATGAGGTCGTCATTGGCGGTGAATTATTCTCGGATGCAATGGGCGAGCCGGGGACAGAAGAGGGAACTTATATTGGCATGGTTCGCTTTAACGTCAATACGATCGTCGATGCACTGAAGTAATGTACATAACTTCGAGAGATATAACACGGTAGGAGAGGAGCGTAATGAGCATGATGGATAAGGGGAATACGCCGCTTCGTGTGAGTGGCTTAACTGTTGCATACCAGAAGAAGCCCGTGCTTCGCAATGTTAGCTTTACGATACCGGAGGGCAATTTGATCGGCATTATCGGCCCGAACGGAGCGGGGAAATCGACACTAATTAAATCCATTCTCGGATTGATACCTCGAGTAAGTGGAGAGGTGAGCATATTCGGCAAGCCTTACTCGGAAAGCCGTAAACGGGTAGGCTACGTCCCACAGCGCGAATCGGTAGATTGGGATTTCCCCACGAACGCACTCGATGTTGTAATGATGGGCCGTTACGGACACTTAGGATGGTTCAAACGACCGGGCGCGAAGGAGAAGGAGATTGCGCTCGATTGCTTGGCCAAGGTGGGGATGGCGGATTTTGCAGATCGGCAAATTAGTCAGCTGTCTGGCGGTCAACAGCAGCGTGTATTCCTAGCAAGGGCGCTTGCCCAAAATGCGGATATCTATTTTATGGATGAGCCGTTCGTTGGTGTAGATGCGATGACGGAGAAGGCGATCATTACATTATTAAATGAATTGAAGCGTCAGGGGAAGACCGTGCTTGTCGTCCATCACGACTTGGCAACAGTGAAGGAATACTTCGATTGGGTAATGCTTTTGAATGTAGAATTGGTTGCTTGTGGAGAAACCGAAAAAATATTTAACACAAGCATGCTGCAGCAAACCTATGGCGGCAGACTTACCGTGTTGGATCAAAATGCGGGCGCCGTCATGGTAGGAACGAGGTGAGTGCAATGTTCGGAATATCTTGGGACGTGTTGCGTGATCCGAATACGCAATGGATTCTCGTCGGCTGTTTGCTGCTCGGTCTCATGAGCGGCATTGTGGGCAGCTTCGCTTATTTGCGGAAGCAGAGCCTGGTTGGGGATACGCTCGCGCATGCTGCGCTACCAGGCATATGCATTGCTTTTATGCTCACTGGGGTCAAATCACTGCCATTATTTTTCCTAGGGGCCTTCTTGTCCGGTATGCTGGCAACAGCGGGAATTTCAGTCGTGACTCGCTATACGCGCATCAAAGCGGATGCGGCAATGGGGATTATGCTGTCGGTGTTCTTCGGTGTTGGCATTGTGTTGCTGACGCAAATTCAGCATTCCAGCTACGGTAACCAAAGCGGACTCGACAAGTTTCTTTTCGGCCAAGCAGCTTCCATGATGCAGAGTGATGTCTATACGATGGCAGGCGTGTCGCTGCTTATTATTGTGGCATGCAGCCTGCTGTTCAAGGAATTCAAGCTGCTCAGCTTCGATCCTGGCTTTGCGCGCGGACTCGGGTTTCCGGTTGGCGTGCTGGAGCAACTGCTTATGCTGTTTACCGTAATTGCCGTCGTTGTTGGCATTCAGGCAGTCGGCGTTGTGCTTGTTGCGGCACTGTTGATTACTCCTGCCGTATCTGCACGCTATTGGACAGATCGACTCGGATTGATGGTGCTGCTCAGCGGGCTGTTTGGAGCAGTAAGCGGTATTATTGGCACACTTGTTAGTACGACGACGAGCAATTTGCCTACTGGCCCGCTCAGTGTATTAGCTGCAACCTTCGTCTTCTGCTGCTCGGTTGTATTTGCCCCGCGCCGCGGTGTGCTTGCGAAATGGATTCGTCGGATCCGTAATCATCAATCGATTCGGGTGGAGGAGCGAATTCGTCTAGAGGAGACGGAACCTCGATTGCGAAAGGAGGCGTCGTTGTGACAGACCTATGGATTATACTGACCGGTGCGCTTGTCGCTGCAACTTGTGGGATATTGGGCTGCTTCCTCGTGCTTCGCAAAATGTCCATGATCGGGGATGCCATCAGCCACTCCGTGCTTCCCGGCATCGTTATAGCCTTCATGCTAAGCGGCTCGCGTGATTCGTTCGTCATGCTACTGGGTGCGTCCGCAGTAGGTTTAGTAACGGTATTTCTCATTCAGCTGTTTCAAAATAGCGGCGTGCAATCGGATGCATCAATTGGAGTGGTATTTACCGCGTTATTCGCGGTTGGCGTTGTGCTCGTAAGCTTGAATGCACGCAATGTGGATCTGGATTTGGATTGTGTTCTGTTTGGTGAAATCGCCTATGTCCATTGGAATACAATGACCTTGTTCGGCATCGACATGGTGCCGAAGGCCGTATGGATACTCGGCTTTACACTGCTAGTGATATTGCTCGTTATCGGGTTGTTCTATAAGCAGTTCAAAATATGTGCATTTGATCCGGCGATGGCTATCGCCTGCGGCATACCTGTTGCGTTATTTCATTATTTGCTGATGGGGCTCGTGTCCATGACGACAGTGGCTTCATTTGAAAGTGTAGGAGCTATCCTTGTCGTCGGCATGCTTATCGTTCCAGCTTCCACCGCCTACTTGCTAACGGAGCGCTTGAGTCTCATGATTGTGTACAGTGTGGCCATTGGAATTGGATGTGCAATAGCTGGCTACTACTTGTCCTCCTTACTGGATGCGTCAATAGCGGGAATGATGGTCACGGTAGCGGGTGCATTGTTCATACTTGCCTTTCTGTTGTCCCCGACTCATGGAATGCTGGCACGCGTGCTGAAGCGTCGTCGGATTGCAGAGATGACTGCTTAGAAGCAGCTTAGGAACACCCTTTGCTCCTGATTATGGAGCGGGGTGTTTTTTGTTATTGCCACATAGGAACCACTGCGTAAGCGGCCTCTTTGTAAAGGAAAGGAATTCTTTGTTGTAAATGCCTGCATATGATACAATGGCGTTATGCAAATTTGTGCACGACAATGATTGACAAAGAGTGTTACAAGCTTCGACAAATAACGAATCACAACTCGTCTGAAGCGGAACGCATCAGAGACAGGAGTGACGGATGAGATGAGTAAATATAAGTTGTTGGCTCTCGATATGGATGGGACAGTATTGGATGATGATCAGCGCATTTCCAAGGAAAATGCCGATGCCATTCGCAGTGCTTGCGATGCGGGAATTACGGTCATCTTCTCCACTGGCCGCGCGTTCGTCAATGCACTTCCTTATGCGGAAGAACTAGGATTGAATGCTCCAATGATAACAGTCAATGGGAGTGAAGTGTGGAAGAATACACGTGAGCTGCACTTGCGTCATCTCTTGGATCGCGAGGCGGTGAAGCGTATGCACGCGATGTCCGAGGAGCATAATGTGTGGTTCTGGGCTTATTCGACGGAACGATTGTACAACAAAGAGAATTGGGGAGCCGATATCGAGGCTGAGGAATGGCTGAAGTTCGGCTACTTTACGAAGGATGATCGTGTGCGCGAAATTCTGTGGCGCGAACTGCGTGCCATGGGTGGATTGGAATTGACCAATTCATCGCCACATAATATTGAGATTAATCCTGGAGGAGTCAACAAGGCAACGGGAATACAAACTGTATGCGAGCTTATTGGCTGCGAGATGTCGCAAGTGGTTGCTGTAGGCGACAGCTTGAATGATATGGCCGCGATTCAAGCTGCGGGGCTTGGTGTAGCTATGGGGAATGCGCAGGACGAAGTGAAGCAGGCTGCGGACATCGTCGTACGAACGAACAACGAGCATGGTGTTGCCCAAGTCATTAGGGAGTATATGCTGTAATCGATTGTTCACGAGCGTTTATTCTCGTGCAAGGTGGTGTAACGGATGGTTATTTTCGGTTGGATTAGTGTGATAGTCCTGTTTCTTGTCGGTATGGCAGGGGCTATCTATCCGATTTTACCAGGTGCGCTGGCAATCTATGCAGCTTTCTTTGTGTATGGATTATGCATTAGCTTTGAACCCTTCGGGTTCTGGTTCTGGGCGATTCAGACGATTATTGTAGCTGTGCTGTTTATTGCCGATTACGTGGTCAATGCCTGGGGCGTCAAGCGATTCGGAGGCTCTAAGGCTTCGATCATTGGGAGTACAATAGGGGTCATCATCGGTCCGTTCGTTATTCCGGCGTTCGGTCTTATACTTGGGCCTCTCTTAGGCGCGTTTATCGGGGAACTTATGACAGGGGCGAGTGTGGACAAATCGACAAAATCGGCCATTGGTGCGGTTGTCGGACTATTTACGAGCATTGTCGTAAAATTTGCACTGCAAATCGTGATGATTGTCCTGTTCTTCCTTTGGTTGTAAATGTTTTAATAGAAAAGGTGTCCATAAGACGGTCTGATATAGACTAGGGCTGTCTTATGGAGCGGCTTCCTGCTCTTTGGAGAAAATACGGTGGCTTTTGCCATGATGAATAGAATTGAATGTAGTATGTTCGGACGGGATATTAGGATACGGGCTAGCATACAGAAAGAAGGGAAACGTTTGGCAAAGGAATCATTTATTAAAGGAACGCTCATTATTGCAGCGGCTACCCTCGTCGCTCGCGTCTTAGGGCTCTTTCAGCGCGTTCCGCTTGAGCATATGCTCGGTTCTGTGGGCAACGCCTCTTTTGCTGCCTCACAGACAGTCTATTTGATGATACTTGCAATAGCGACAGCAGGTATTCCGAGTACATTAAGCAAGATGGTATCCGAACGCTACGCACTGAATAAGGTGCGCGAAGCGGAGCGGGTCTATTATGCTGCGCTGCTGTTCGGACTCATATCTGGTGTGATTACAACCTTGCTGCTCATCGCGTTCGCAGGTGTGTATGCGGATATGATTCAGCTGCCTGAGGCTGCACTTGCTATTCGTGCATTAGCACCTGCGCTGCTGTTGTTCCCGGTCATTGCCATGATGCGCGGGTATACGCAAGGGCGCAATATGATGCAGGCAAGCGGTGTATCGCAGATCGTAGAGCAGGTTTTACGTGTTCTTACGGCGATCGGACTTGCCTATATCCTGATGAGCACGGGGCAGAACCAAGAGTGGATCGCAGCGGGTGCTTCCTTCGGCGGTGTGCTAGGGAGTGTCGGCGCATTCATTATTATGATCTATTACTTGCGTAAGCTCCGTCAGGCAGATCGGGAAGCTGGAGTACGCGCACGCCGCAGGGGTGCGAAGAAAGTACCGCTTAGCGATATTTTCCGTTCAATCTTCGCGATGTCCGTACCGATTGTATTGTCTTCACTTGCCGTACCGGCTGTTAACTTTATTGATACGTCCATCACGATTCCACTTCTCTCACCGGAAGTTGGGGTAGATGAGGCGAAGCATCTGTATGGTATCCTTGGTCAGCGTGCACAATCGATCGCTGGCATTCCGCCAATTCTGGCGATTGCGTTAAGCACGTCGCTCATCCCGGTCATTTCCGCTGCCTTTGCGAAGCGGGATATGATTCACTTGAAGCGGCAGACTACAATGGCAATGCGCATTTCCGTATTGAGTGGCATGCCGATCGTATTGGCTCTAGCGGTTGCAGCATATTCCGTGAACGGTTTCTTGTTCAGTACGTTGGACGGTGCAGGCATTATTGCAGCGTTGACGCTCGGTACGATATTCCAAATTACGATGATGACGTCAAGCTCGATTCTAATTGGACTTGGCAAGCCTTATATTGCTATGATCAGTGTAACATTAGGTATTATTATTAAGCTTATTGCCAGCTTCTCGCTTGTTCACTTCTTTGGTATTTACGGCATTATTGGAGGAACAGCATTAAGCTTCCTGCTTATTACATGGCTCAATCTTCGTGTCATGAAGAAGGTTGTTCCGTTCTCGGTACTAGGCAATCGCTGGATAGGCTTCCTGATGACCATCGTGCTGTCGGGTGGCGTAGGATATGGCTGCGAATGGTTGGGCGAGCAATTAGTGGGCATCTTGCCGGCCAAGCTTGCCTTCATGTTCACGGCAGGTGTTGTAGGCGTGGGGGTAGTAGCTCTGTTCGTTGTTGGGCTGGTTGCTTTCCGCGTTATTCGATATGATGAGCTGTCGGGTTATCCGCGTGCGGTTCAGAAGGTACTGCGTCCATTGATGCGATTGCAGGGAGAACGTGGTTAATTCACATACGCGCTATTTATAGCGTAGTGAGAATAAAAAAATTGACAAGCTCCACGAAGGAAGCGCAAGCGATGCACTTCCTTCGTGGAGCTTTTTTTGTCGTACACCAGGGTGCACAAGGGAAAGGAAGCGATACGGGAGGATACAAGGATAATATGGTGTTAATTACCATATGTTGATTTTGTAACAATGTATAAACTTTTACCGTTTTATACCGATATACCAAACGTATTTTGGCAACGAGACTTGGCAAGCAAAGGGGTGTCAACATGAAGAGGTTTATTCAGTGGACTACAGGAATACAACAATCCTTACAAAAGAAAATAATATGCTTACTTGCGTTATTTATTGTCGTTCCTACGATTATTCTTATCATTATCCTGACAGGTACGGCAGCAAGCAATACGAAAGACATGGTCTACAATCAAGTGAATGGGGCTACCCAATCCATTGTCGGTATGCTGGATGACATGTATGATTCTAATGCCTATACGGTAAACAGCCTGGCTGACAGCATTAGTAAGAAGTCGCAACAAAAGGACTGGATCCGTGATCGCATGCTGGAGATTGCCAAAGATATTGACAATATATATGCGGCATATGTCTTTGTAAATAATCAATACATACACAGTTCTAATGACAGTGATGAGACGATTGATGCGATGAAGCGGGACTGGTATCAGCAGGCAAAGAAAAGTGCCGGGAAAGTAATTGTGACGAAGCCGTATCGCGATGCGATAACGAATGATTTGGTAGTTACGTTCGCTAAAGAGCTCCCAGGGAAGAATGGAGTTGTTGCCATTGATGTGGCAATCGATCGGATTAACAAGGCTGTAGAGAAATACAAAGTAGGGAAAAGCGGTTATATTAGCCTGGTTGACAAGGATAATCAGGTCGTAACCCACCCGGTGTACAAGCAAGGAACAATTCTGGACGAAGCCACGTACGGAGAGCTGGCGACAGCGGAAGATCACGGCGCCTACAAGTCGAATGCGGCAGGACGTAATGAGTTCGTCAGTTACGACAAACGCAACAAAATGGGCCTGAGCATCGTCTCGGTCATCGCCTTGTCGGAAATCAACAGTCAAGCCAACTACATTTTTATTGTCGCATCCATCTTCCTAGTCGTTCTTATCGCGTTAATGGGACTATTTTTATGGCGGTTTGTAAAGAGCATTATTCGTCCCGTTCTCCGCGTGCAGCAGCTGACGGAACGGATTGCTGCGGGTGACTTCACAGAACGGATTCCGGAGTCGGATCGCAGCGATGAGATTGGACGCTTGGAGAAAAACTCCAACACGATGGCACAGTCCTTGACTGATGTTCTGCTTCGCATTCGTGAGGTGTCCGAGACGGTTGCGGCTTCTGCTGAGGAGCTCTCCGCTAATACAGAGGAGAATGTAGCGTCTTTGCAGCAGGTGGCTGCTTCTTATCAGGAGGTGTCTGCACAATCATCGCTCCTTAATGATCGTCTCAAAGCGGTTCGCTCTGATGCGCATCAGTCAGGCCGCCAGTTGAAGGAAGTTACCGAACTGGTTAATCTGTCCTCCGAGGCTGCTAATGATATGAGTGAATGGGCAGTACGAGGAGAGCAGGCGTTGAGCAGTGTACGCTCGCAAATGAATGCAATTACAGAACATACAGAGCTGGCGACCAAGGAAACGGAGCAGTTAATTGAGCAGTCCCAGCATATCCGCCGGATTGTCGTATTCATTCAAGAGTTGTCTGCACAAACGAAGCTGCTTGCCCTGAATGCGGCGATTGAAGCTGCACATGCGGGTGAGCATGGCCGTGGATTCGCAGTTGTAGCTGATGAGGTTCGCAAGCTGGCAGAGCAGACGAATGAAGCGGCTGGGCAAATTACAGGCATGATTCAGCATATTCATGAACGTTCTGAAGCGGTATGGACAGCAATGCAGAACGGTTCAGCCTCGGTAGAGGAAGGTCAGCAGGTGACGAAGACGGTGACGAGCAGCTTCGCCGACATGTTCGCGGCAGTTGATGAAATGAACGTACAACTGAGTCATATTGCACAAATGAGCACCCAACTCACCAGTGCCAATGGTACGATGATCACTTCGTTCGATGAAGCGAGTGAAATGACTAATACAACGCTGCTTGAAATGGAAAATGTGGCGGCAGCGGGTGAACAGCAAAATGCGGCTATGCAGGAAATGGCTTCGTACGCGAACCACTTGGCTACCATTGCTGATGATTTGCAGCAGTTGTCTGCGAAGTTCAAGGCATAGCTTGCCTTGCTAGGTGCGGCGTTACGGATGCATATAGATATACAAATAACGGAGAGCACTTGAACCGCGCCGCGGTTCGAGTGCTTTTTTTTGTTATCTTACCAGTTCACTTCTTCCCGGCCGCATCTATTTCGAAATAGCCCCATGTGCAGAGCAAGATCATGGAGTGCGTTCATGTCTGTACCGTTATGCAACTGATTTGCAACTGTCATCGCGTTTACTGGAAATGGTGGATATACAGGCTTGCGGGTGAACGGGCATTTGGGGAGGTGGTCAGCCTCTGAACATTGCAGGACATATCTGCAAGCGGCAGCCATAAATCCTGAACGTGGGGTGGAATAGATGAATGAAGTGTGGATAATGAGTGCAGCACGCACGCCAATCGGTTCATTTCAAGGCAATTATCGGGGTGTTACTGCAGTGGAACTGGGCACAGCAGCTATTCAAGAGGCCTGCAGCCGCGCTGGCATCATGGGAGAACATGTGGATCAAGTATGGATGGGACAGGTGCTGCAAGCTGGAGTTGGGCAAAATGGGGCACGACAAGCGGCATTGCAGGCGGGTATCCCTATCCATGCGCCAGCGACGGGGGTCAACCTAGTCTGTGGTTCAGGGCTGCAGTCTGTCATGCTGGGGGCACAGAACATCAGGGCGGGTGATGCAGATATCGTCGTATCTGGCGGAATGGAGAATATGACCCAATCTCCCTATATACTCAAGCAGGCAAGACAGGGATATAAGTACGGGCACGGGGAGCTGTTGGATACTGTACTGCATGATGGACTGACCTGTGCCTTTCTACAGCAGCCAATGGGCATTACCGCAGAGAAATTAGCGGAACGGTATCATATCACACGTGACATGCAGGACGCATTTGCACTGATGAGCCAACAACGTGCGGAATCAGCGATGCGTGAAGGAAGATTCGAAGCTGAGCTCGTTCCAATCCGAGTACCTGAACGCAAGGGGGCATACCGGACGGTGGATACGGATGAGCACCCTCGCCATGGCATGACCATGGACAATTTAAGCAAACTGAAGCCTGCCTTCCTTAGCAATGGCACAGTTACAGCGGGCAATTCGTCCGGGATTAATGATGGGGCAGCTGCTGTTGTCTTATGTAGCTCGGAAGCAGCTGTGAAGCGTAATTTATCCCCCCTTGCGGTGGTGCGCGGTTATGCAGCAGTAGGCGTGGAGCCGGAATGGATGGGACTCGGACCTGTATCTGCGCTGCGGAAGGCTGCTGACAAGGCAGGCCTGCGCATGCAGGATATTGAACTGTTCGAAATCAATGAAGCTTTTGCGGCACAGGCGCTGGCTGTTACCGAGGAACTGGGCATTGATACAGAGATCGTCAATGTGAACGGAGGCGCGATTGCGCTCGGACATCCGATTGGTGCCAGCGGGACAAGAGTGCTTGTGACACTGCTCCACGAGATGGAGCGAAGAAAGGCGAAATACGGCGCGGCTGCGCTCTGTGTAGGAGGCGGTCATGGTGTCGCTGTCATCGTCGAACGGGGCTGAATCGGAACGACAGCATTCATGGCGAAGCTTTGAGACGGTGGACAGTGCTGCATACTGGTTCGAGCATCGCTGCGAGAAGACGCCGGATAAAGTCGCGGTCGTAGACGCTCATACAGGGAATCGATACACGTATCGAGAGCTTGCACGTCGTGCAAGGAAGTTGGCGTTTGTACTGCAGCATCATGGTGTTAGCGCTGGGGATCGGGTTGCTGTCCTGCTGCTAAATCAGGCTGAGATGCTGGATGCATTGCTTGCCTGCAGACTGTTGAGCGCGATTGCCGCCCCAATGAATTGGAGGCTCGCGGAGTCAGAGCTGCATGAAATTGTACGGGACTGTTCGCCGAAGGTGCTGCTCTATGATCGAACGGATCCTTCGCTTGCTGCTCTATCTGAAGCACTGCAAGAGAGAAGCGTAGAAGTATTGGACGTGTCTGCGCTGATGCATGAACAGGCGGAGGCCCAATGTGAACAACTGGGGAATCCGACAGGCAAGGCAATCGAAGATGCTGCTGCTGAGATTGCAGCCGGGGCAACGGCAGATGAGCTTGCACAACCTCGTGACATATTGGCACAGGAAGCAATCTGCCTCGATGATCCATGGCTTATGATCTATACCGGGGGAACGACAGGGAAATCGAAGGGGGTTGTCCTGTCGCATGGCTCTGTATTCTGGAATGCAGCGAACACGGTAATTAGCTGGCAGTTGAACGAATCGGACGTTACGCCGACCATCTTACCTATGTTCCATACTGGAGGCATTAATGCACTGACAGTCCCTGTACTTATGGCTGGGGGAACGGTCGTGCTCGTGCGTAATTTTCAAGCGGATGACATGATCCGGCTCCTTCGGGAAGAACGATGTACGATTGTGTTAATGGTGCCGACGATGTATCATCTGCTCGTTCAGTGCGATTCATTTCAGAATGAGATGTTTCCGGATATGCGAACCTTTCTCTCGGGAGGTGCCCCATGTCCATTATCCGTATATGAAGCATTTCATGTTAGAGGCTTGCCTTTCAAGGAAGGGTACGGCGCGACAGAGTCCGGTCCAAACAATTTCGTAATCGAGCCGGAAGCGGCTAGAATGAAGCCCGGATCGGTAGGTGTGCCGATGCTGCTCGGAGAAGCAAGAATTATTGGATCTGACGGGCGCGTGCTGGAAGCAGGTCAAGTCGGAGAGCTGGCGCTTCGGGGAGGTCATTTGTTCTCGCATTATTGGAACAATCCGCAGGCAACAGAAGAGACGATGCAGGATGGATGGTTGTTGACGGGGGATCTGGCTCGAAGGGATGAGGACGGCTATTACTATATTGTTGGCCGGAAGAAAGATATGATTATTACCGGAGGAGAGAATGTATATCCACTTGAAGTGGAGCATATTCTCGAGAGTCATCCGAAGGTGCTGGAAGCGGCGGTGCTTGGCATAGCAGATTTGAAGTGGGGCGAAGTTGTCGTTGCTGCTGTCAGTACAGGAGAGATCTCCTCCTTGACGGAAGAAGAACTCAAGCAATACTGTCAAGCGAGGATTGGGAAGTATAAAGTGCCCAAACGCTTTATTCTCACCGAAGAGCTTCCAAAGACAGTAGTGGGCAAGCTGGACAAAAAGGCAATGAAAGCATGGTTTGGCGGTTGACCGAGGTCAGCCGCTCATTTTTTTGTAAAAGTGCTTGAAGCAGGTATAACTGTGATACAATATACAGGACAACATTGGAAAATGGAGGAATTGGAGGTTCTGCATGAAAGAAGGCCGCGTGCTTAAAATGAAATTAATGCCGCCCCCTCTAAAGAAGCAGCTGCTCCACCGTCCTCGTCTTGCTAAGGTGCTAACCCGAATTACAGATTTCCCGCTCACCATATTGACCTCTGGTCCGGGATTCGGCAAGACGACGGCGCTTTCCGCCTATTTGCGCTCCTCGGACATGACGTATGCATGGTACGGAGCATCTCCCCAAGACAATGACTTTATCCCATTTGTATCCCATATCATTTATACGTTGCGGCAATCGGTTCCCGATTTCGGGGAATCGCTGCTTGCTGAGCTGCACAGCGGTGGAAATCGGAACAGCAGTGAAGATATCATTGCCTTGGCAGACTTATTTTTGAATGAGTTGGTATCGCTTTCAGAGCGGACGATATTAATCATTGATGATTACCACCTCGTCGAACCGACTACAAGCATTGACGAATGGATGCAGTATGTTGTGTCCTATTTGCCTGATTGCGACAAGATGGGCATCGTCATTTCCTCACGCGCCAAGCCTCAGTGGGATGGTCTAGCTGCATTGCGCATTCGAGGCCATGTACTGGAAATTGGCAAGGAAGAGCTTGCATTCAATGAAGAAGAAATTGAAGTGTTGTACAGCGATTATTACGGGTACCCGCTTACGAAGCAGCAGCTTGAGCGGATCTATAAGCAGACGGAAGGCTGGATTATTGCGGTACAGCTTATATGGCAGCGGCTGCTGTCCTCCAATGGCTCGCTAGAAGAACTTCTGCAGGCGCCAAGAGATACGATGGAGGAGTTGTTTCAGTTTCTGGCATTGGAGCTGTTCCAGAAGCAATCTTTGTCGATGCGCTCTTTCATGCTGGAGACGAGTATCTTTGACGAGCTTACCGGCGACTGGTGTGATGCCGTATGCGGGCGAAGCGGTTCACATGCGCTGTTGTTTGAGCTGTGCGGCAGCGGCTTCTTGTCATCAGTCGATGATAAACAGTTCCGCTATCATGCCCTGTTCCGTGAATTCCTGCTCGATCAGTTGAGAAGACAGCATGATCGTTACGTGTCTTTGGCGAAGCAGGCCATTCACATCTTCGCGTCGCGCGGCCGCTATGATCTGGCGATGGCACAGGCGATGGTGCTGCAGGATGGCGAAGAGACGGCACTGCTGCTGCAGGATGGGGGCGAAGAGTTGATACAGGGCGGTCATTTGGAATTCGTCCATGCCTCCTTGCTGACGATTCCGGAGCGTACGAAGCGAAGATACCCATATTTGCATGTGCTGCATGGGGATATTATGCGTTATCGCTGCCAGTATGAAGAGGCGTCAGCCCAATACCGCATAGCCGAATATGAAGCAGATAGTGCCAGCAATCGCATTGTTCAGATGATGGCCCTTGAAGGGCAAGCTCTCTTATTTCTGGATACGATACAACCTGGCAAGGCAGAGCCTCTGCTGGAGCGTGCGATTGCAATTGCAGAGTCGCTCTATGGAGGCCGGATCATGCATGTAGATCGAATTGAAAGCGTTCACTTGCGGCATTCAAGCTATGAATCAGGTGGAAGGGTTCGAACGGGCGAGCGTGAGCGTCTTGGCCGCTTATATACATTAATGGCTGAAAATATGCTTAATGCGGGTAGAGGAACAGAAGCGCAGCTCTGGTATGATCGGGCTATTCATATTCACGCAGAGGGAAGAGACTGGCTGCTTGAAGCGCGGTTGTTCCTCCGCACCGGCAGACTGCACAAGGCGAAGTCGAAGCTAATGCATGCCCAGATGATGGAACAGGAACAGGGTTCGCTCTTCCGCGGACTTAGCTACCATTCCAAGACATTATCCCGCTCGCACCGCGAGATTGATCTGCTGCTCTCGCTTATTAGCAGTATGTGCGGAGAGCCGGTTGCGGCGAAGGAGGCGGCAGAAGCGGGAATGATGCAGGGCATTCGCCTCAAGGCGCCCTTCGTAGAGGCTTGCGGATGGATGCGAATGGGCCATGCTGCGCAGCTGACTGGGAAGTATGATGCGAAGGTAGCTGCTGATTGCTATCAGGCGGCGCTCTCTATCATGGAACGGCTGGAAGTGAAGCGCGGCAGCGCAGAGCCCTATATGGGACTCTGCTTGCTCTTCGGCAGAGCTCGTTCAGCAGATACGGCTCTACGATACGGGCATAATGCTTGGGAGAAGACGCAATTCGCGAATGATGGCTGGCTCACCTCGCTAATTAGGCTGAGCATGGGCATTGCACTGTTCAACGCGAATCGGTATGCCGAAGCCGAGGATGTATTCCGTGAATGTAGTGAACGTTTCCTCGCTTGCGGTGATGGCTTCGGCAGCGCTGCTGTTGAGATGTGGCTCGCATTATGCGCCTATCGGACAGAGCAGGACAGCAAGTTCGCGGTTGCGATGGAACGCTTTTTGGCGCGGACGGAGCGGGAAGGCTACTCGTTCCTGATCACGCGGCGTACATTGTTCGGGCCGAGCGACACGCAGCAGCTCATTCCGCTGCTTATTGAAGCGGTACGACTTGATATTTGCCGTTCCTACGCATCGACGCTGCTTACGGAGTTAGGACTAGATCAGCTTACGTACCATCCTGGATATACTTTGTATATACATACGCTTGGGAATTTTTCTGTCCAGCTTGGCGATATTGAGTTGTCGGACAAAGACTGGCAGCGTGGCAAGGCAAAAGAGCTGTTCCAGCTTCTTGTGACCAGACGGACTTGTTCGTTGACGAAGGAAGAACTGCTGGATTCTCTGTTTCCTCAATCAGACGAGAAGGCAGCCAATAGAGACTTCAAGGTGGCGCTAAATGCCTTGAATACGGCTTTGGAACCGCATCGTCGTGTTCGTTCGAACCCTTATTACATCATTAGACGGGGAACCACCTATCAATTGAATCCGACTGCGGGCTGGGTGCTCGATGCCAATCGCTTCGAGATGGCGATCGAACAAGGGCTTGAAGCTGGCGATGTGGAACATGCAATCAAACTGCTGGAAGAAGGGCTCCTTATCTATGAAGGCGACTATATGCCTGAACGCCGTTACGAGGATTGGTGCATTGAGGAACGGGAACGCTTGCAAGTGTTATTCATGCGTGGAGCAGAGAGATTGTCTTGCCACTATGCGGCTATGAATACCTTCGACAAGGCGATCCGCTGGGCGGAATCGATTGTAGCGAAGGATCGCTGCTGGGAAGAGGCGTACCGAATCCTGATTGCTTGTCATCTTCAAATGAATAATCGCAATCAAGCTTTGCGCTGGTACAACAAATGCCGCAAGGCGTTGGAGGAAGAGCTAGGGATTGAGCCGATGAAAGATATCCGAGAACTTGTTCAGGACATATCGAGTGTAATTCTGGTTGATGCCGAGTAAGAGGGGACTGCTGCGGAATGTTGCTTGCTTATCTGTTGATTAAGCTGGCAGTGTGTCGTGCTGCGGTTTCCTAACCGATGCAACTCATTTGTAACTATACCCTCTTATGATGAATGGGAAATGATTCGTAAGGGGGTTTTTGGTGTCTATGACACAGTTATTTATTCGTGAAACAAGCAATCAGAAGGAAAAATTGCATCGCAGCCATGATAAGCAACGGGTGGTTCGCATACAGATGTCAAGACTATTGCTGCTCAGCTTCATGTCCTTTCTCCTGCTGCTGACAGCTGCTTGTGGAAGCAGTGGAAGTGATGCGGGAGGGAACTCCGCGAAGCAAGAGAATAATGGTGCAGCATCGACAGAGAACAAGAATAATCAAACGGAAGAAAAGAAATTTTCCGATGGAGATAAGACGCCAATCAAGATCGGGGTGCTTGCTTCCATGTCGGGGGCGCTTGAGAGTTACGGCAAACAGACGGTTCGCGGATTCGAGCTTGGCATCGACTATGCCACACAAGGTACGAGGACGATTGATGGACGGCCAGTTGAATTCATCGTAGAAGATACGGAAACGAAGCCGGACGTTGCCGTTAAGAAGGCAACCAAGCTGCTTGAAACCGATAAGGTTGATTTCCTTGTTGGTTCATCCAGCTCAGGGGATACATTAGCGGTTCTTCCGCTTGCTGAGGAATACGAGAAGATTATGGTCGTCGAGCCGGCTGTTGCGGATAGCATTACAGGCGAGTTGTGGAACAAATATGTATTCCGCACTGCACGCAATTCCTCGCAGGACGCGGTTGCAGGCGCGGCGGCGATAGCGAAGCAGGGCGTTAAGATTGCAACGTTCGCACCGGATGGCGCGTTCGGCCGCGATGGCATTAAGGCGTTCAAGGAAGCAGCGATCAAGCTTGGTGCGGAAATTGTAGAAGAGCAGTACGCGGACGCTACAGCAACGGATTTTACCGCGAACATTCAGAAAATTGTAAGTGCAAAACCGGATTACTTGTTCGTAGTATGGGCGGGGGCGAACACGCCGTGGAAGCAGCTCAAGGATATGAAGGTAACGGAGCAAGGCATCAAACTGTCTACTGGAGCTCCGGATATCGCAGCTCTGAAGACAATGCAGGAGCTGGAGGGGATGGAAGGCTTCTCGGTGTACTACTATTCACTTCCGAGCAATGATGTGAATAAATGGCTCGTAGAAGAACATACGAAGCGATTCAATGGAGATTTGCCAGATTTGTTCACACCTGGCGGCATGTCAGCAGCGATCGCGATCGTGGAAGCGGTGAAGAAGACGGGCGGGGACACGACTGCCGACAAGCTGATTGCAGCGATGGAAGGAATGACATTTGATGCGCCGAAGGGCAAGATGACGTTCCGAGCGGAGGATCATCAAGCACTGCAGACGATGTATGCGGTGAAGCTGGAGAAGAAGGATGGTACCGATTATCCGGTTCCTGTGCTTATCCGTGAACTGTCGCCAGAAGAGACGGCACCGCCGATTCGCAACAAACGTTAACTAGGAGGTCGGGACATGAGCGGAGCGGAGAACAACCTCAGGACGGCCGAGTCGCTGCCGATTGAACAGGGGACGAATAGAGCTCGCCGCTCCCATTCGTCCCAAGCAGTGGATAAAATTTTGAGCACAACAGATTTGACGATTGCGTTCGGCGGACATATCGCAGTACAGGAAGTGAACCTCACCGTTGAGCGAAATCGCTTCAAGTCAATCATTGGCCCAAATGGTGCAGGTAAGACGACCTTGTTCAACTTGTTAAGCGGCGAGCTGCGGCCAACTTCTGGCCAGGTCCAATTCGAGGGGCGCGACGTGACGTTGCTGCCCCCATTCGAACGGACAAGGCTTGGGATGGGGCGATCCTTTCAGATCACGAATGTATTCCCCAATCTGACGGTGATGGAGAATGTACGGCTTGCTGTCCAATCCAGACATGGTGTTCGCATGAATTGGTATCGATCACTGCGAGCGTATCGTCAGTTTGAGGAAGAAGCGGAGCATTGGCTCGATATGGTGCTGCTTGGAGGAAGAGGCAGTGCTACAGCGAAGCACTTGGCGCATGGAGAGAAGCGCAAGCTGGAGCTAGCGATGCTGCTGGCGCTCCAGCCGTCCCTTCTTCTGCTCGACGAACCGACTGCTGGCATATCGGTGGAAGAGGTTCCAGCGATTATGGAAGTGATCCGTCGGGTGAGGGATGCCAAAGATCGAACGATATTACTCATTGAGCACAAGATGGAGATGGTTCTGGATTTATCCGATACGATCGCCGTTCTGTTTAATGGGAAGCTGCTTGCAGATGGGCATCCGGATGAGATTATGAATAATGAATTGGTACAGTCTGCTTACTTGGGAGGGTTGTATGATGACACTGCTGCAGGTGAATGAAATTGAAACGTATATCGGACAGTTTCATATTTTGCAAGGGGTCACCTTCCAAGTGGAGTCTGGTGGGATTACCGTACTGCTTGGCCGCAATGGGGCGGGCAAGACGACGACACTGCGTTCCATTATGGGATTGAATCCGGCATCCAAGGGAGAAATCCGCTATAAGGGAGAACGATTGGATCAGCTTCCGACGCATCTCATTGCTCGTAAAGGGGTCGGTTATGTTCCAGAGGATCAGGGAATCTTCGCTGATCTGACGGTAGGAGAAACGATGCGTATTGCGATGAGAGGGAATAGCGGAGAGGCTGCTGCTAGGCTGGAATGGACAATGGAGCTGTTCCCAGATCTTCGTCGCTTCTGGAACCGCAAGAGTGGACTCTTGAGCGGAGGGCAGAAGCAGATGCTGGCGATCTCCCGGGCATATGTGAACGACAATGAATTGCTCCTCATCGATGAACCTAGCAAAGGTCTTGCCCCGATTATGGTGGAGAAGCTGATGGAAGCTATCCAGCAGATGAAGGAGAAAACGACCGTGCTACTAGTTGAGCAGAACTTCCTTATGGCGAGCCGCATTGGAAGCGCGTACTACATGATGGACGAAGGGCGCGTCGTGAAGGCAGGAACGATGGATGAACTGCGTTATGACGAGGAGACACGGCGGAAGTATTTGGGCATTGCATAACCGATGCGCCAAAGAGGAGGGAGTATGTATTGAACGGGTTCATCAATCTGATTGTTAATGGGCTTGCGACCGGAATGCTCGTCTTCCTGCTCGCGTCGGGGCTGACACTTATATTCGGGCTTATGAGCGTGCTCAACTTCGCGCACGGCGGCTTGTTTGCCTGGGGTGCCTATAGCGGGGTGTGGTTGTATGCGGCAACGGGCTCATTCGTCTTGGCGATTGTGGGAGCAATTCTTGTTGGAATGCTGCTTGGCTTCATGATGGAACGCATTGTCATTCGGCCCGTGTACGGCAATCATGTGCAGCAGATTCTGGTCACGCTAGGCGTTATGCTCGTGTTAAGTGAATTGCTCAAAGTTGTATTCGGCCCGAATCCACTTAAGGCGGATGCCCCGCCTATACTCAGCGGAAGCTGGGAAGTTGGCGGAGTGATTCTAATTAAATACCGAATCTTCATCATCGTAATTGGTGCGCTCGTGTACGGCGGATTATTGTTCATATTGAAGCGTACGAAGATTGGTCTAATCGTGCGCGCAGGCGTTATGAATCCGGAAATGGTTCAAGCGCTAGGCATTCCGATTCGGCGTGTATTCACGCTTGTATTTATGGTTGGGGCAGGTCTGGCGGCACTGGGAGGCGTACTGCTTGCTCCATACTCAGGAGTGATATTTGCCGAAATGGGCATGCAATTTGCCATTCTTGCCTTCATCGTCGTTGTCATTGGCGGCATGGGGAGCATCCAAGGCTCTGTACTGGCTGCACTGTTAGTTGGCTTGTCGGGAGCATTTATGGCCTATTATGTGCCGGACTTGTCGCTTGCAGGCAATATGCTGTTGATGGTGGTTGTCCTTCTCATTAAGCCGTCAGGCTTGTTCGGGGCGAAGGGGGGAGCGTAATGAGACATATAAACATCGGAACGAAATGGTTCCTTCTGCTCGTCATTGGACTTGCCGTGCTGCCGTGGATCAATGACTCGCGCAGCTTCCTTATTATTATGACGCAAATTTGCATCTTCGCCGTTTTTGCGATGAGTTACGACATTTTGCTCGGTTATACAGGCATTGTCTCATTCGGTCACTGTATGTTCTTCGGTATTGGTGCGTACGCAAGTGGGGTCATGCTCGATCGGATGGGGGCTAACATCGGAGTCTTGCTGCTGTCGATTGCAGCAGGTGTGATCTTGTCGGCGCTGCTCAGCTATCTGGTAGGCATGTTGTCTTTGCGTTTGAAGAATCACTTTTACGCAATGCTTACGCTGGCCTTTTCCGGATTGCTGCTTGTCTTGGCGGAGAAGTGGAGGTCTCTGACGCGAGGAAATGACGGCTTCACGTTCCCGATTCCCTCAGAGCTGAAGGATCGGACGGTGCTGTACATAGTATCGCTCGCTGTGATGGTTGTCATCTATATGCTGCTCAGAAGGTTCACGCAATCCCCCGTCGGTCGTGTATTGGTTGCGATACGTGAAAATGAGCAGCGAACCGCTTCGCTCGGCTATGAGATCATCCACTACAAGGTGTTTGCAAGTGTAGTCGCAGGTGTAGTCGCCAGCATTAGCGGATCCATGTATGTGCTGACACTACGATTCGTCAATACGACGGTGTTCGCGATGGATATGACCTTGAACGCGCTTCTGATGACGATTATTGGCGGCGTTGGGACGCTATTCGGGGCGATTATTGGCTCAGCGATTATTGAATGGGCGCACCATGGCCTAACTGAGCTGGCAAAGTTTCACCCCATATTCGAGAGATGGATTATTTTCTTTGGCCTTCTCTATATTGTCGTCGTGCTCGTCTTCCCAGCAGGTATAACCGGAACGCTCCGATTGTGGTGGATGAAGCGGAGAGGAAGGAGAGCCTCTTCGTCTCCTACAGAGACAGCATCTCGACATGGGAAGGAGGAGGCAGGATGACTTCTCGCAGGCAGAAGGACTCGGCTGCGGAGCACTTGGATGAGGATGTGCACTTGGAGGCTCATGACAGTCGAAATCAGTACAATCGACATCATTTGGTTGAGGATACCTCTGTGGTTGGTTCCTTTGTCGTCCGCTGCCGGGTGCGGCAGGAGACCGAGGGGGTGGACGATTGGCGAATCCGAATTACCTATGTACAGGGCCAGGAAGAGCAGACCGTTGCTTCATGGGAGGAAGCGGTTGGCTATATGCAGCTGATGATGAAGCGGGGGAATGACGTGTATGAACGAGAACGGAATGAATGAAAGAGAAAAGAATGAGCAGTCGATCGTCCGTCTGTTGTCCGTAGGAACTTATATCCCTGAACCGAAAATGACTAGCAGCGATATTGCAGAAGCATCAGGCATTCCTCAGCATATTGTGGAGTCGAAGCTGGGCATCCGGCAGAAGCCTGTACCAGGGCCTGATGATCATCCCTGCGCGATGGGGGTTGCAGCAGCGAAGGAAGCGATTCGTCGTGCCCAGATCGCGCCTGAGGAAATTGATCTCATTATATATATCGGTGAAGAATACAAGGAATACCCGGTATGGACGGCGGCTCTTCAACTGCAGCATGAGATTGGAGCTGTAAATGCGTGGGGTTTCGATATGGGCTCCCGATGCTGTACGGCAATTATGGCCGCTCAGACAGCGAAGTCGATGATGTTGGGGGATGCTCGTATTCGCACTGTGCTGCTTGCTGGTGGCTATCGCAACGGCGACCTGATTGACTTAACGGACCCGAACACTCGCTTCATGGCGAACTTGGGTGCTGGCGGCGGAGCGATGCTGCTCCAGCGTGGGGCGGGCCCTTCGTATCCAGAGGTGCTGGATTCAGCAATTATTACGGATGGATCATTTGCGCAGGATGTCATCATTCAAGCAGGGGGAACGAAGGAGCCATTGACGGCTGAGCTATTGGCGCAAGGTCAGGCTTGCTTCCGAGTCCCAGATCCAGAACGGATGAAGTCGCGACTGGATGCGGTGTCGATGCAGCGATTCACTCAGGTGGTGGAACAAGCTATTCAGGGTAGTGGATATACGATCTCGAATATTGATTTTATCGGCTTACTTCATATGAAACGATCTGCACATGAATTCGTGCTGCGTTCCTTGGGGATTCCCGAAGAACGTTCCGTTTATTTGGAGGACTACGGACATATCGGTCAATTTGATCCGATTCTATGTATTGAATTAGGCGTAAATCGGAAATTAATTCAACCGGGCAGCATTGTTGTATTGGCAGCTGCGGGCATCGGATATGCGTGGGGAGCTCTCACCTTAAGATGGGGGGATGAAGCATGAAGATTCATTTAAAATCCGTTGAATTGCCAAATGGGGAAACACTCGGATACCGTGAACGTGATGGCGGCGATGAGGTAGTTGTGCTGATTCATGGCAACATGAATTCGTCCTGTCATTGGGACGTCTTGCTGGAACAGATGGATGCTCGGTATAAGCTGTATGCGGTCGACCTGCGGGGATTTGGTATTTCTACCTATCATACGCCGATTGAGTCCTTGTCTGATTTCACTGCAGATGTGAAGCAATGGGTCGATTTACTCGGTCTAACTCGTTTTACCCTCATTGGCTGGTCGACTGGCGGCGGGGTGGCAATGGAGTATACTGCCGCTTATCCTGATGAGGTAAAGCGGCTAGTGCTGTTGGCAAGCGTCTCGACTCGTGGATATCCATTCTATGAGGACGGATCGGATGGTTTGCCAGATGTTACGCGCCGGATTACGACAATAGAAGGTATTCGATCATTGGCTCGCAATACCCTCATCGAATCTGCAAACATACGTCGGGATCGCCGGTTTATGAAGCAATTGTATGAGGCCGTTATCTATGATCGGAATCAACCGGAAGAGGCAAGATACGAAACCTATATAGACGATATTTTGACGCAACGAAATCTGATGGATGTGTATCATGCGCTGAACACGTTTAACGTGAGTGTATTTGATCATGAAGCATCTCCGGGAAGCGGGGCTGTGAAACGAATTAAAGCCCCCGTTTTGGTTCTGCGGGGCATGCAGGATTTAGTTATTACTGAGGCGATGACGAGAGAGACGCTGGCCGATCTGGGAGACATTGCGGAGTTCGTTCCATTGACAGGATGCGGTCACTCACCGTTAGTTGACGATCTTCCGCAGCTGCTGGATGCAATTGAGTCCTTCTTGGGGAGAGATTCATCAGAAGCAGCTCCTAGCGGGTCAACTGCATCGGCCGGCCATACAGATTGAAGGGAGACAGGGGAAGACGATGACGATGAAGCTTACAGGGAAAACGGCAATCATTACAGGCGGAGCAAGCGGCATAGGGCTTGCAGCGGTACACTTGTTTCTTGAGGCAGAGGCGAATGTTGTCATCGCTGACTTCAATGAGACGGCGGGACAGCAAGTGATCGATGAGCTGGCAAGTGAACAGCGTGATCGCGCGTTATTCGTGAAGACGAATGTAGCGGATGAAGAAAGCGTGCGGCAACTGATGGAGCAGACGGTTGCAACATTTAGCGGTATCGACATTCTGATCAACAATGCTGGAATTACACGTGATGCAATGCTGCTGAAGATGACCCCAGAGCAATGGCAGGATGTAATCAATGTGAACTTGAATGGAGTGTTTCTATGCACGCGTCTTGCAGCTCCTTATATGGCGGCGCAAGGCAAGGGTAAAATCATTAATACTTCATCGATTGTTGGCGTTCAAGGCAATATTGGACAGACGAACTATGCTGCGACCAAAGCAGGCGTCATTGGCATGACGCGTACATGGGCTCGGGAGCTAGGATATAAGGGGATCTGTGTGAACGCGGTTGCCCCAGGCTTCATCGCAACAGAGATGGTGGCCAAGATGCCGGACAAGATTATTGACAGCATGCGTGAAAAAGTACCGCTGCGCCGATTAGGACGGCCGGATGAAGTTGCACAAGCGTATTTATTCCTCGCTTCGGATGCAGCTGATTATATAAATGGAACAGTGCTGGAAGTGAACGGAGGGTTGTCCATTTGAATGGACTAGATGCTCGTCACAGCACTGTAGATAGCGGATTCGATCAGCGGCTGAATCAACCGCTTGTCCCGCGCCGCTGCGCTCAGGTTATGAGCGCGGATGAAGCGGTGGCGCTTATTGCGAATGATGCAACGGTTGCTGTGGGAGGCTTCGTTGGATGTGCTCACCCAGAAGCGCTTACGTCAGCGTTGGAGCGCCGTTTCTTGAAAGAGGCGGCGCCGACAGGGCTTACAGTTGTGTATGCAGCCGGACAAGGGGATGGCGTTGTTCGCGGCGTGAACCATCTTGCATATGAAGGCATGGTGAAGCGGGTCATTGGAGGGCATTGGGGACTTGCTCCGCGTTTGGGTGCGCTTGCGCTCGATAACCGGATAGAAGCCTACAATTTTCCGCAGGGTGTGATTGTACATCTCTATCGTGATATTGCTGCAGGCCGATCGGGGACATTGACCCATGTCGGCCTTCATACCTTTGTCGACCCGAGGAATGGAGGGGGCAGGCTGAATGCAAGCACGGTGGAAGAGCTTGTAGAGCTGGTGCAGCTTGGAGGCCGAGAGCAGCTCTATTATCGAGCTTTTCCAATTCATTGCGCTTTCGTGCGCGGCACGACTGCTGATGAGCGCGGCAATATCTCCATGGAGCGAGAGGCAGTAACATTAGAAATGCTGGCACTTGCTCAAGCAGCGAGGAACAGCGGAGGAATTGTAATTGCGCAGGTAGAGCGCATCGTGCCGCACGGAACCATGCATTCGAAGCAGGTAGTCATCCCAGGCATGCTGGTCGATGCTGTCGTTGTCGCTAGGCCAGAGGAGCATACAATGACGTTCGCAGAGGTATACAACCCCGCATATGCTGGGGAGATACAGCAGGAATCGTCCGCCGCATATGTGCCTCCAATGGCAAGAGATGAACGGCTAGTCATTGCACGGCGAGCCCTTAAGGAAATCCCCTCCCACAGTGTTGTTAATCTCGGTATCGGACTGCCTGAGGGAGTTGGATATGCAGCACTTGAAGCGGGACGAACAGATATGACGCTGCTGCTTGAATCCGGCCCTGTTGGTGGCATACCTGCACGCGGGTTAAGCTTCGGCGCATCTGCGTTTGCGGAGGCTATTCTTGATCAGCCAGCTCAATTCGACTTCTTCGATGGAGGAGGGATTGATGTTGCTTGTCTGGGGATGGCAGAGGCAGACGGCAGAGGAGACGTGAATGTGAGTCTGTACGGAGGCAAGCTGACAGGCTGCGGCGGCTTCATTAATATAAGCCAAAATGCGAAGAAGCTTGTCTTCTGCTCCACCTTTACGGCTGGCGGTCTGAAGATGGAGATGGCTGATGGGGGCCTTCGTATCCTTCAAGAGGGACGCTTCCGGAAGTTCGTTCGGCAGGTAGAGCAACTCACCTTCTGCGCAGATTATGCACAGCGACGTGGCATCGAAGTGCTGTATGTGACAGAGCGCGCAGTATTCCGGCTGCATGCAGGGGAACTAGAACTTATCGAGATGGCACAGGGACTATCGCTGGAAGCAGATATTCTAGCCAATATGGACATCGTGCCTCGCATTAGTCCACAGCTGAAATGGATGGGAGAGGATCTGTTCCGATAGGGACTGTCATGGACTGTTATAGAGACTGTCTCATAAGCTGAGGCTGATTTACTGCCTGTAAGATGATAACTGGTAATGTGAAAGGTCGAGTAAGGGGTACGTTGGTACCCTAACTCGACCTTTTGTTTTATTGCTGCTTCGCCTCCATCACCTGCGTCTGCAATGGCTGTTCTAGGTGATTTTCAAGGCAGCGAAAATATTGTGAGCGCTATCAAAAAATGTTGCTTGCCTTACAAAACCGGGCGAGATTATCATGAAATTGCGGAAGGGGCCCAAAAATTACCGCAATCGATATGGAAAGGGGAAGATCATGAAGACGAACAGTCAACCGGGGGGACGCCGATCATTTCACTTGCGTGAAAATGCTCAACTCTACCTTATAATGCTTCCCGTTCTACTTCATATTTTTATCTTCAGTTATATTCCGATGTACGGGATAATCATCGCATTTCAAGATTATTTCCCGGGAAAACCTTTTTTCTCATTTACAGATACGAATTGGGTAGGTTTTAAACACTTTATTGAATTTTTTAATGGTCCGTATTTTGGGAGATTGATGCGTAATACGTTCTCGCTCAGCTTTTATTTTCTGGTGTTTGGCTTCTGGGTGCCCATTCTGTTTGCGGTACTGCTTAACGAACTGAAGAGTGGCATCTTCAAGAAGTACGTACAGACCGCAAGCTACTTGCCTCACTTTATTTCGAACGTCGTCGTTGCGGGCATGGTGTTGTCATTCATTAATACAGATGGAATCATTAATACCATCGTGAAGATGTTCGGCGGGGCACCGGTCGCGATAAACACGGAAGCGGGGTATTTTCCGGCCATTTATACGATTACGAGCATATGGAAATCATTTGGCTGGAGCAGTATTTTGTATTTGGCAGCCATGTCCTCTGTTGATCCTCATTTATACGAAGCTGCCAAGATGGACGGAGCCAACCGCTTTAAACAAATCCTCCATATTTCGTTGCCATCCATTCGTCCGACCATCTTATTCCTGCTTATATTCGCGATTGGCAGTCTGTTTTCAGCGAACAGCGAGTTTATTTTGTTGATCTACAACCCAATGGTATATGAAACGGCGGATGTCATTGGCACCTATTTGTACCGCGATGGCTTGCTTGGAGGACAATTCAGCTTAGGAACGGCAGTTGGGCTGTTCATATCGGTCATCAACTTCACGCTGCTGTATTTCGCAAATACGCTAAGCCGTAAATATTCAGATTATGCCTTGTGGTAAGGAGGAGTACAATGGCCTCGGTCAGGAAAAATCCGAACAAGATCAGGGAAGGCTCTGTCGTGGTCGACATTATCTTGTACGCGATCGCGCTCGTCATTTGCTTAATCACCCTGTATCCGTTTTATTTCGTCATCATCATGTCGATCAGTTCGCCTTCGGAAGTAGCCGCCATGAATGTTGTTTGGTTTCCGAAAGGCTTTAACCTAAGCTCATATGAATTGATCGTAAGAGATGCGAAAATGTGGTGGGCGTATTCGAACACTTTGATTTATGTCGTCGCAGGCACGCTTTTGAACTGCTTAATGGCTGTATTGGGTGCATACCCGTTAACGGTGCGCAATCTGAAGGGGCGAAAATGGATCGTTGTATTTCTACTAATTCCGATGTATTTCGGGGGTGGATTAATTCCCTCCTACCTGCTCGTGAATAAGCTCGGGATGTACAATACCATGTTTGCAGTTATTATCCCCGGGATGGTCAGTATTTGGAATATTATCCTCGTCAGGACGTTTTTTATGACGATTCCAGATGGTCTGAAGGAATCTGCTTTTATCGACGGGGCCTCCCATCTGCAGCTGCTGTTTAAGATTATATTGCCGATTTCTAAGCCGATTCTTGCCGTTATTGCGATTTATTCGATTGTCGGCATTTGGAACAGCTGGTTCGACGCGCTTGTCTATCTGCCGAACGAAAAGCTTCATCCGCTGCAAATGTATCTATACCGTGTCGTCGTTCAACAGTCGGTGGATCTAAAGATGTTATCGCTGGAAGATACCAAAAATGCGGTGGCGAACATGTTGACCAACATCCAGTTAAAATACGCGATTATCGTTTTTACGGCATTGCCTGTCATATTTACGTATCCATTTTTTCAAAAGTATTTCATCAAGGGAGCGCTTCTTGGTTCTTTAAAAGAGTAGGACTATACTCTTTGAGGGAACAGATCGAATTAACGTCGAAGGGCATTGCGGTCTGGACTATAAAGAATGTTTTTTACAGATTGAAAGCGTTTACAATATATCTTGGGATAAGATTCTAGCATTTCAGCTACAAGGGCCAGATTTCGGTGAAATCATTTTGAAATTCGTTTTTATCGATTCGAGGGGGAATCTAAAAATGAAACAATGGAAAAGAACACTGATCTCCGTATTAACGGCAATTCTCGTGATTGGGTCGATCACGGCATGCAGCACCTCCAGTAACAGCGCCAACAGCGGTGATAACAAGAAGGAGGAAGCGGGAGGATCTGCTTCTGCCGAAGTCAAAAAGTTGAAACTGCTCGGGCCGCAAGGTTCGAACAAATATATCAAATTCGATGAGAGAGAAAAATATCCGGTATGGAAAGAAGTCGATAAGATGCTCACAGATGCCGGTTTGCAATTGGACTACGAGATGGTTCCAGGCGAGCAATATAAAGTGGTCGTTCAAACGAGAATGGCATCTGGTTCCTCACTTCCTGACATCGTGAACATTTCGGCACTAGATAACACGACGGTGTTGAATTTGGCGAAGCAGGGTGTCCTGCTTGATCTGAATCCTCTGATCGAGAAGTACAGCAACGGCAACATTAAGAAAATGTACAATGAAGAATTCCCATACGCCAAAAAGACGACAACATCGCCTGACGGCAAAATGTACTGGTTCAGCAATCTTCATAAAAAAACATATCAGGAAAAAACACCAGCTCCGGTTGCATTGACGATGCTGCTTCGTAAAGACTGGCTTGATAAGCTGAAGCTCCCGGTTCCTAACACAGCTGCAGAATATTTGCAAACATTGAAGACGTTCCGGGAGAAGGATGCCAACGGAGACGGCAAGCAAAACGAAGTGCTCGTATACGATCCAAGCAAATTTGAAGGCGCTATCGCGCAATGGTTCGGGCTTGGTACAGATATCACGGCAATAGATGTTGAGAACAAAAAGGTAGTATCCCCTTGGTATCAAGACGGAATTAAAGATTACTTCCGCTACTTGCAGCAGTTAACGAAAGAGGGCATTCTCGACACAAGCCTGATTGGGGCAACAGGGGAGCAAAAGCAACAAAAAATGACAGAAAACCAGGTTGCTTCATTGAGTGATTATAATCTGGAAACTTATCAGGAGCCTACCATTAACGGTGGAGGGGAGTTCCTCCCATTGATGCCGCTCAAGGCGGTCGACGGTATCACTCCGGCAGCACAGTTGGAACCTCCATTCCTTGTGTGGCAGAAGTATGCAATTACAAAAGATTGCAAAGACGTGGAAGCAGCCATCAAGTTTTTCGATACGATTTACTCGGAAAAATATGCAGATCTTCTGTATTGGGGAATCGAAGGGCAAACTTACAAGAAGGACAGCAACGGCGCGAAGGTATTTATTAATAATGGCTCAGACGAAGAGTTGGCTAAATCGGGTCAAATTACTGGGCGTCCGTTATTCGGGGACACGGTTTTTCCACGTATTCAATTCGCCAATCTCGAATTCGAGCTCTCTGGTGTGCCCAAAGCAAAAGCTGATCATGAACTGAATATTTTGAATTACAAACCATATTTTGTGAATATGAACCTGAACTATCTGGCCATTCCTGATGATCAGCAGCTCGAGAAGAAAACAAAAATTTTAACCAACTTGACTACGTATTCTCAGGAGCTTGCGACCAAGCTTGCTCTAGGCCAAAAATCGCTTGACGATTGGGATCAATATATCTCCGAACTGAAGAAGCTCGGACTTGATGAATTAATGGAAATCGATCAGCAGCTGCTCGATAGATACAACAGCATCCAATAACATTGCATCAATAATACGGAAAATTGGCGTTCTCCTCGGCTTCCATAGAGGAGTTCGCCGTTTTCTTCATATTGCTTCATTATGCAATGTGGTCTTCAAACCGAAGGAGGTGCAGACTATGCGACATTGGAGCTTTGGGAGCGGGACGTTTCGAAAGATCTTTCTATCCTATACTGCGATCTTGATCATCCCCATCATCGTATTCAGCACCTTAAATGTACAGCGGAACATCATGGAGGAGCGTCAGAAGCTGCATGAGAAGCATGTATCGGATGCAAATCGGATTGCGGCGGTTGTGGACAATAAATTAAGTGAGCTCAAAAATATTGCGAAGATGATTAGCATTGAATCATGGCTTCGGAAGATGATGCAGAATACGGATGTTTATGATGATGAATTTGATTTGTTGAAGATGCTCGAAATCCGAAGGAATTTCGAAAATTCAATTAACTCTACAAATGTACTATCTTTCGGCACAGTCATTTTTCCAGATAAACAACAGATGTTATCGACATGGGGGACATTTTCGGAAGACCACTTCTTCTCTAATATTGCTGTATTTGATGGAGATACACGGCAAATGATGCAAAGCGCTCTTCGGGAGCAACAGTATTTCAAAGTAATGGCGCCAGCAACGGTCAATTTGTGGGGCAGCAGTAAGAGGGTTATTCCTGTCCTTCAAAGTCTGGAGGTGGTCAATCACCCGCGGGCGGTACTGGCTCTATTTATTGACAGCGATTACTTCTCGGAATACATGCGTCGTTTCGGGAGTGTGGAATCCAAAGACATCTTAATTACGACACATGGGACGCCTATTTTCAAGCAGAGCCGGAATCCGGATAACGGGGTTCAGGAAAATGAGCAGACCTATGAGCTTGTTGTGCCTTCCCAAGAGAGCAGTCTGCAATATAAAATCTCTTACTTCGATAACAGTGTCATCGGTATCAATAACTTATTCAGTTCACTGCTGGCTATCTTGATCTCCATTGCGGTCGGCACGTTGTCGGCTTTTGTCCTGGCCAAGGTCAGTTACCGACCTCTAGGAACCTTGCTTCACAAGCTCTCCGCAGGGATTCGTTACGAGGAGGGTAAAAATAGTCCCGTATCCGGCTCTGAATACAATTACATTGAGGAATCGTTCGACCGGCTGTTGAGTGAAAATCAGGTGCTTCAGCAATCTATGCAGGACTACGAAAAAGCGGCGAAGTCGAATTTGTTCCTCCAGCTGCTTAAAGGGTATTTCGCCGATGATCAGCACTTGAACGGGTTGAAGAAATTCGGTATCGGCTATACCGAGGAAATGCATTATTGCACGATGTTGATCAGCTTTCATGCCATCCGTGATTTTTCCGATCTGGATAAGATCAGGAAAATCGAAATGATGACGATGGTAATCATCGAAAAAGTAATGAGTTGTCATCGGCTGGACTATGAGCTATTCGAAGTGACGAATGCGGACAAAGCTTTGATCCTATCCTCCACAAACCGATTTGGAGAAGATGGCATGATGGAACAAATTGCTGCCGGAATTACGGAAGAAATTGAACATACATGTGGTTTCCAGCCTTTTGTCCTGTATGGAACGATGGAGAAGGGGCTCGTTGGCATTAGTAAGTCGTACTATACGGCTAATGAAAGTTTGCAGTATACGTTGTTTTCACGGGAACATCTACAGGTCGTGCCGGAGGAGACCATTCCAAGCATCGTTGACTATTATTATCCGACAGATTGGGAGGTTCAGTTGATTAATAACTTGAAAATAGGGAACCTAGATACCTCGATGCAGATTCTTTATGAAATCAGCGCGGAAAACGGGAAACGAAACCTGTCTGAGGCAAGTACGATCAAGCTCGTTTCATTATTGATGGAAACGCTGCTAAGAGTGCTGCATGAGCTCAATCTCGATACGGGCATTTACGCGAAACAATTTGCCAATAGAGCAAAGGGCAGAAATACGGAGGAAATGTGGGGCTATGTGTTTGAAGTGGGAACGTTACTATGCGAGCGAAATCGGTATTCCAATACGTCATCGACGATTGAAGCTGGAAGTCAGTTGCTGCAGTACGTAAACCAAAATTATACGAGTGCCGACGTATCCTTAAAACAGCTTGCTGAAATCTTCCAGATGTCGGTCTCCAAGGCGTCTAAACTATTTAAGGAAGTCACCGGAATCAATTTCTACGATTATTTATGCCGGCTTCGCATTGAAATGGCTAAGGAATTGCTGCGAGAAAAGAAATGCGGCATTGATGACATCGCACGCCGAGTAGGCTACGAAAACGTATATTCGTTCAAACGTGCGTTTACACGATATGAAGGCATTAAGCCGGATGAATACATGGAATCGGCAGGCTGAATGAAGAAGGACACTTACTGGAGAAGTGTCCTTCTTTGACTGCAATCCTATATATCTGCTTCGTTATCCCTTGCTCGGATGAATGAACCCAGCGAGCGAGGCAGTCTCTCTCCACAACCGATCATGAGAGCTGGTCATGTCAGCCTGCAGCGGAGCTGAAATCGGCTGGAGATGCCGATACATTCGCTCATCTATGAACCAATCGCCTTCTTCAATTTGCCGTGCCGGCTCGTCCTTCCAGACATCAGTTAAGGCTGGACTGTAGGCGCGGTATGTAACAGAAAGTTCGGTTCGATCGGGCGGGATCGCCTGCTTCACAAAGCGGTGCGGCCAATAGTCTGCTCTCGATCCCGTATGAGGGGCCGCGCGCATGAAACGAACAGCATGATTATAAATATGGGGCGTATGGAACAGCAGCGCATACAGCTTCTCTCCGAACGCTATGCGTTCATCCAAGTCAGTAAAGTTCTCTAAATTAAGCCCAACGAGCGGAATCGCTTCTTCCTCTCGTGGAGATGGGACACCAAGCGGGAAAATGACTTGATTCATCTGCAGCCAACCATGCAATTGGAAATCCCATTCATTAAGCACATGCGCCCGGTAGGTGGGATTGCGCATGACTCTGCCTTCAATGACGTTCTGTTCGTTAATAATAAGTGCTGTCGTGAGCAGCGAACTTGTCTGCTGTACCCAGAAGCCGTCCCAGAATGGGGTCATGAAGGCAGATACGCCAAAAGCAGGAAGCAGATGGAACAGGCTTTTGCCGGCTCGGCGGCTGGCTGCATACAGCAGCAGCTGCGGATAGGCATCATGGAATATGAGTGCATTTGATCGTTCCAGCACTCGGTAGGTCCACAATCTATGGTTCGCACTCATAATGCGGGGTAGCCATTCTCCCTGCAAATCAGTCATACTCCAGCCGCCATTTCGTGAGACCATATGCGCGAGCAGGGCCCAATGCAGCTCTGGATAAGACTGATAGATTCGCGCATAGGCTGCAGTGCGTGTAATATTGTTGCGATTGGCTGTACGAACAGAGCTCTGAATTTGCCGGATGATCCGCCATTCCTCTGCTGAGAATTCCGTATCTCCTCGCTCTCGAAAGCTGCTGACTGTACCCTGCTGACGTACTTTCTCGTTCAGCAGTCTACTGGCCTGCTCTTCCGCACGTTTCGCTGCGGCGCGATTCCAATCAAACGACGGGCGTTCCCGCCATTGTAAGAGTTGTTGATAAAGTTCATTCCAAGTTGAACGTACGACACTATATGCCGTATCGAACGAGTGGCGCATCAGCTGTATCGCGTGGCGCATGCGCTTGGATAGATTGGACAGCATCGATTGTTCCCCTCCATTTCGAGACGACGATACGTGACCGATTTCATTGATTTTCTTCATAGTATGCCCAAAAACAGCCGTAGACGTTCATGTGTGGGGTTTGACTTTTCCATTCTCCAAATGTTATAAGTTCAAGAAAGCAGAAGTATCAGAATACATCTGCTGGATGTTGGATAAGAGAAGTTCCATGTTAGATTCTGTGAACTTAGTAGGGAGTGAAGCGTGTATGGAAAGAATAGAAACAGTTGAGCGGTTCAATGAGATCATTGCACAAGAGGAGCCAGTTGTAGCGGTATTTAAGACATCCTGGTGCCCAGATTGCCACTTCATCGATCCTTTCATGCCTGAATTGGAGACGAATTATGCAGGTAAGGTGACGTTCGTTGAAATCGATTCGGAGAAGCTCCTTGATGTTGCACAGCAATACCACATTCTTGGTATTCCAAGCTTCGTAGCCTTCAAGGGCGGCAAGGAAACCATTCGCTTCGTCAACAAGCTGCGCAAGACTCGTCCTGAAATCGAGCAGTTCGTTGATCGGGCAATTGCAGTTTCTGCAGCTGTATAATAAGTGAATAGTCACTCGATGCACATATGAGAACCGTCCCGCTGGTGGGGCGGTTTTTTTATTGCCTTGAAAGGATGTAGAGCGATTTACAGCTGAAGCAATCCGAAATTAGAAGTCAATCTTGTACATGAGGTAAGGGGGCTGGATGATCGATTTCAGAGAAGAAAGATGTAATATTTGTCACAATTTAGCCGTACACTCAGCTAGGAAATCTTGTATAATGGAGGACGATTGGAACTGTTTTCATAATTTGTAATGGCAAAAAATTGAACAACGGGTCAGGTGAAACTAGTGAACGCGAGCATCTACCGGATATTGAGGCGGTTATCTTACGCGGTTTGCATCGGTATGTTTATCGTAGTGTTAAACGGGGCGCTTGTAACGAAGACAGGCTCCGGAAGTGGCTGCGGCACGGATTGGCCACTATGCAATGGCAAGTTTGTTCCGGCATATACGATCGAATCCATGATCGAATACTCTCACCGATCTGTGACGGGTGTTGTAGGATTGCTTGTTCTGGCCTTGTTCATCTACGTTCTTCGCTATGCGAAGCATCATCGTGAGGCTCTATATTACTCTTCTCTCACCTTATTATTTACTATTATACAAGCAATTATGGGAGCGCTTGCGGTAGTCTTTACCCAGTCTCCGCCTGTTATGGCGCTTCACTTCGGATTCTCGCTGCTGGCGTTCGCTTCTTCCTTCATGATGAGTGTAGTGGCAAGGCGCTACGAACGCGGCATCGATTCTACATCTGTTGTAAACTCCGTTCGCGCAGAATTTCGGTATGGGGTATGGTTCACACTTCTATATACGTATATCGTAATATACGTAGGGGCATTTGTTAGGCACACGGACTCTTCAGGAGCATGCATGGGCTGGCCGCTGTGCAACGGGGAGTTGATTCCGGAGCTGTCGGGAGGGACAGGAATTGCCTTCATGCATCGTGTGGCAGCAGCACTATTATTTGTTGTAATCGCGATTATGTCACATTTTGCTTACCACAAACACAAAGACAATCGCGAGATTCAGTTGTGCGGCATTTGGGCGCTTATCCTATGTGCAGCACAGATTGCAAGCGGCGCGGTCGTTGCGAGTACGATCACGAATCCTGACTTATTCCTATTTGCAAGCTTATTACATACGGTATTGATTTGTGGACTGTTCAGTGTACTCTGTTATATGAGCATCCGTGTCTGGCAGCTGCGGCAAAAATAAGGATCGTTTCTCCTGGCTGTGATGGTGGTAAGAAGAACCGAAGAAGATTGAGTTTGAGTTATAGAATGGATTCAGTGGTTATAAATAAAGAAGCAGATCGCTTACTGTTGGACAATGGAGATTGTCAACGAGAGGCAAGCGAGCTGCTTCTTTTTCTCTGAGAAACATTCATTGGATTAGGCGCCTTCCTTTACTTGCTGTGTTTCATTCGAGTGCGCACCGAGCAATACGATAGATGCGGCAGCCTTTGCTGCTGCCAACCAGCGAACATTCCACGGCTTGCGTACGATAACCTGATTGTTGTTTTTCATATCATTCTACCTCCAATTATTTTTGATGTGTTCCCTTTGATGACCTCATTATACCTGTAGACATTCTGCTCGTACCATGTAATCGGCTTACGGCTATCTTACAATGTCGTAATAATGTCGTAAGTTGTCTGCTCGGTCAGGCTTTAGGTTCATCAAAAAAACAGCTATACTACAGAAGAGGAAGTTTTCGTTTGTCATCAATGCCCGGTTGTGAACGCAATTATTGCAGACATCCTGCGGCATCCATGTAACTGTTCATGTACAGCAACACAGATACGCTTATTTTTTTCAAGGAGGGCTCGTAGTTGTCATTTACGAATATACGCGACTTTGTCGACACGCTGAAGCGTGAGAATGACCTCGTCGTTATTGAAGCGGAAGTTGATCCGTATTTGGAAATTGCAGAAATTCATCGACGCGTCATTGAAGAGGGAGGCCCTGCGCTTCTATTCACCAATGTGAAGGGCAGCCCCTTTGCAGTGACGACGAACCTGTTCGGTACGATGCGCCGGGTGGATATGGCCTTCGGAACGCGTCCTGAGCAGCTCGCGAATAAGTGCGTAGAGGCCGTAAACCGTCTAATGCCTCCATCGCCGAAGAAGCTGTGGCAAGAGCGTTCGACGGTGAAAGAGCTCCTTAGCCTTATGAAGGTTGGCATGAAGGATATATCTTCTTCGCAAGCTCCAATTATGCAGGTGAAGCGTACAGACAAGCCGATGCAGGGCTTGCCGGCATTGACGAGCTGGCAGCTGGACGGAGGTCCATTTATTACGCTTCCATTGGTCTATACCGAACATCCGGAGCTGAAGAGCGCTGATCACAATCTCGGTATGTACCGAATTCAAATTTACGATGACAGCACGACAGGTGTGCATTGGCAAATTCAAAAGGGCGGCGGCCTCCATCATCATGAGGCTGAGCTGCGCAATGAAGCGCTTCCGGTATCCGTCATCGTGGGCGGGCCGCCTGCGCTGATTGCGGCTGCGATCGCTCCACTGCCGGAGAAGCTCCCTGAGCTGTTGATGGCATCATTCGTCATGGGTGAGCGTCTTCCAGTGGTAGACAGCGGATTCGAAGGACATCGCATCCCAGCGGAAGCAGAATTCGTTATCCAAGGGTACGTTCCACCACATGAGCGCCGCATGGAAGGGCCATTTGGCGACCACTACGGCTATTACTCATGGGCGCATGAGTTCCCGTTCCTGAATGTGAAGCACATGTACCATCGCAAGAATGCGATCTACCCAGCTACAATCGTGGGCAAGCCGCGTCAGGAAGACTACTATTTGGGCGAGTATCTGGTTAGATTGTTGTCGCCAGCGTTCCCGATGGTTATGCCGGCGGTACGCAAGGTACATCCATATCCAGAAACAGGCGTTCACTCGCTTGCCGCAGCTGTTGTACGTGAAAGCTACTCTCGTGAGGCGCTTCTGTCTGGCTTCCGTATTCTTGGCGAAGGGCAGCTCAGCTTGACGAAGTTCTTGATGTTGACGGATCAGCCGGTTGACTTAGAGAACTTTGCAGAGCTTACGGAAGCGGTGCTAGAGCGCTTCAAGCCAGAGACGGATCTGTACGTGATTAATAATACGTCCCATGACACACTTGACTATACGGGGCATAAACTGAACCATGGCAGCAAGGGGATATTGCTCGGTGTAGGCGATGTAGTCCGTGAATTGCCTGGCGTGTACGAAGAAGGCCCCATCGATGAGATTAACGATGTGGCTGTATTTTGCCGTGGCTGCTTGACAATGTCAGGTGCTTCGTATGAAGCAGAACCACAGCTGGCGGAACGATTGCTACATCGTCTTGCTGCACAAGAGACGAAGTGGCCGCTCGTCTTTCTCGTTGACGACGCTCAGGTTGCCAATACGCAGTTGTCGTTCTTGTGGACGGTGTTTACGCGATTTAACCCCGCATCAGATATATACGCGGCAATGGAAGTCCGTAATCACCATCTCTCGTATAAATTGCCAATTGTTATCGATGCCCGCATGAAGCCAGGCTACCCAGATGAGTTATTCCCGCGTGAGGATATTGTGGAATTGGTCGACCGCCGTTGGAAAGACTATTTCCCAAACGGAATTAAGCGGGGGTGAGTTCCATGCTGCGCAGCTTGTTCGGGGAGCCGCCCCGTGTTGACAGCGGAACGTTGAAGGATGCAATGGCGGGGATGGACAACTATTTGGAAGCAATACGCAGTCGCATGGAGGGAACAGGCGATCCCGATCACTTCTGGCGCAAGATAGAAGTATGGACAGTCGGACTGAAGACCTCCTTGGATGAACTGGAACAAAGCGTATATGCGTCTGATAAGTTCGCCGATCGTGTGTCGAAGCATTATGAGGCCGAGATGTCTGAATCGGAGCAGGATGATTATTACCGGTACGTCTATTTTTATAAAAATGGATTTATTCGCGTGTTCTCGATCTTGGACAAGCTTGGAACGCTGCTGAATACAGTGCTGTCCTTGGAGACCGAGAGGGTGAAGCATCATTTCTCTTACTTTACGGTGCTTCGCCAATTGCGCTTCAAGGGACAGCATCCTGAATTGGAACATGCCCTGCTGGCATTGAAGGAGCAGCATGAAGATGCGCTTCAGCGGCTGCGCAAGCGACGCAATATGGAGATTCATCATATGAACCCAGAAATGCAGGATGATTTATGGCAGCGGCATCGCAGCTTGAATGACAAAATTAAGCTTGAGGATATTCAGGCCAATGTGGCAGATTTGCAGCATGGTCTGGAGATGGTGTGTGGCGCATTAATCCATGTGTTTCGACTGCTTCCCGTCAAGTAATGGAATTGAAAAGGGAATAAAAGTTAATTGACAACTTTCACCTGCTGCATTATACTCAACTTAATTTCATAACTGTTTTCTTATCAAGAGTGGCGGAGGGACAGGCCCTGCGAAGCCCGGCAACCGATCTTGCAACCCGGATGCATAACAATAAGTTATGCGATTGCAAGATGTCAATGGTGCTAATTCCTTCAGAACGTAATGTTCTGGCAGATAAGAAAGGGAGAGTCGATTTTTCATCTGGTTTCTTCACAGAATACCGAACGTTCGCCCCCTTTTGGCATCTGCCAAGAGGGGGCTTTTTGCATGAACGTGCGGCCCCAAAATGGAGAAGTGAAGGCAGCCAAGGCAATGTGGTATATTTGGCGACAGTTATTGAGAGGATACAGCATACGAATAGATGAAGATAAGGCTGTAGCGCCTATCTATTCTAGAATGTGGCTAGCATGAAGGAAGGTGACGATTCCGTTGATTCGGTTGGAACATATAAGTAAGCAATATGGTGCTAACGGCAAGGTGCAAGGGCTGCTGGCACTGGATGATGTGAGTCTGTCGGTTGAATCTGGCGAGATTTATGGAATTATCGGCCATTCAGGTGCAGGGAAGAGTACGCTGCTGCGCAGCATTAACCTGCTTGAGCGGCCTACGGCAGGCGTAGTTGAGGTAGACGGTGTTAACTTAACGAAGCTGTCGAAGTCGGCGCTGCAGCAGCAGCGGCGCAAAATCGGAATGATTTTTCAGCATTTTAACCTGCTCAGTTCAGCAACGGTATATGACAATATTGCATTTCCGATGCGCCTGGCGGGAACATCCAAGGATAAAGTAGAGAAGAAAGTAAATGAGTTGATTAGGCTTGTTGGTTTGGAAGAACACAAGCATAAATACCCGGCTCAATTGTCCGGTGGACAAAAGCAGCGCGTAGGGATTGCGCGTGCGCTTGCGAATGATCCGAAGGTGCTGCTCTGTGATGAAGCAACCTCGGCACTAGATCCGCAGACGACGAATGCGATCTTGGAGCTGCTGCTCGATATTAACCGCAAGTTCGGAATTACGATCGTGCTAATCACCCATGAGATGCACGTCATCCAAGCGATATGCGACAAAGTTGCCGTTATTCATGGCGGGAAGATTGCTGAGGCAGGCAAGGTTGTAGACGTGTTCTTGAAGCCTCAGCATCCGGTAACGCGCGAATTCATTCTTGAAGAGCGCAGCGATGCGGATATTCAGCCTTGGGCGGCATTCAAGAGCCAGGCTGCTGAGCATTCCCGTGTTGTGAAGATCAACTATTTGGGTGATGTCACGTATGAGCCGGTGCTGCATCGTGTCCTTACGGAAGCGGGCGTCAGCTTCGCAATACTGCAGGGAACGATCTCTCGGATGAAGGATACTCCTTACGGCCAATTGGTCGTTCGTCTAGATGGCGACACAAGTGCTGTAGAGCAATCATTATCTTCTCTCCGGGCGCAGGGTCTTGAAGTGGAGGTGATTGCGTGATGAATTTCGATTTCTCTACTGTCAATTGGAGCGACGTGTCTTCGGCTACTGGAGAAACATTGCAGATGATGCTGTTCTCTGTACTATTCACCTTCCTTGTTGGCTTGCCGCTAGGCGTGCTCTTGTATTTAACTGGGCGCACGGGTAGCAGAGCTGGGAAGATCGTATATAGTATCTTGTCATTCATTGTGAACGTGCTGCGTTCAGTACCGTTCGTTATTCTAATGATTGCGATCATACCGATTACACGAATTGTAGTAGGCACATCTATCGGTGTAGAAGGAACAATCCCGCCGCTCGTTATCGCGGCTGCACCATTCTTCGCTCGTCTCGTGGAGACGTCATTGCGTGAGGTTGATCGGGGCGTTATTGAGGCAGCACAGGCAATGGGAGCATCCACTTGGCAGATTGTATATAAGGTTCTACTGCCCGAAGCTATGCCAGGCTTGATTGCAGGGACGACGATAACGGCGGTTACGCTCGTATCGTATACAGCGATGTCAGGTCTCATTGGCGGCGGCGGTCTCGGTGACCTAGCGATTCGCTACGGATACCATCGCTATGAGATTGAAATGATGATCGTGGCGATCGTTATTATGGTTATACTCGTACAGGTGCTGCAATGGATTGGCGATGCATTTGTTCGCCGCTATACAAGAAAATAAAAAAATATTGTGCTGAGTCGGTCATTTCATGGTTGACGGCAGCACAAAATATGATATAATCCCAGTAATTCAATTGGAATTATCGGTAGTTACGAGTTGGATGAAATGAACATTTGAATCAAAACCTAATAGGCATAGGAAGCATGCTCTTAGGAGCTTCAACTTATACACAATCATCAATTAAAATGGGGATCTTGGAAGGAGTAGTGAATGACATGAAAAAGTGGACTTTTGTATTGACGCTTATTACACTCGTAGCGGTACTCGCTGCTTGCGGCAACAAGAATACAGCAGGCGATAACACGAACGCATCTGGTGAGGCAGGCAAGTCTGGCACAGAAAAAGTGAAGCTTGTCGTAGGTGCAACACCGGTGCCTCATGCAGAAATACTGAATCATATCAAGCCGAAGCTGGCTGAGCAAGGGATTGAGTTGGAAGTTAAGGAGTTCACGGATTATGTTCAGCCGAACGTACAAGTACACGAGAAGCAGCTTGATGCGAACTTCTTCCAACATAAGCCGTACTTGGACAATGAAGTGAAGACGAAGGGATACAACCTTGTAACTGTAGGCAATATTCACGTTGAGCCTTTCGGAGGTTACTCCAAGAAGATTAAGTCGGTTAGTGAAATTGCAGATGGCGCAACGGTATCGATTCCGAACGATGCAACAAATGGCGGACGTGCGCTGCTCTTGCTGGAGAAGCAGGGCATTATTAAGTTGAAGGATGGCGTAGGTCTGGAAGCAACGGTTAACGACATTGCTGAGAATCCGAAGAACTTGAAGTTCAAAGAGCTGGAAGCTGCAATGCTGCCTCGTACGCTGGATGAAGTTGACTTCTCGCTTATCAATACGAACTATGCACTGCAAGCGAACTTGAATCCTACGAAGGATGCGTTGTTCATTGAAGATAAGGATTCTCCGTATGCGAACATCTTGACGGCTCGCGAGGACAACAAGGATAGTGATGCTGTGAAGAAATTGCTTGCAGCTTTGCAGTCTGACGATGTGAAGAAATTTATTGAAGATAAATACCAAGGTTCGATCGTACCTGCATTCTAATTGTAGAATACTTTCAATGAGAGAAGCCCTAGAGGCAAGCTGCCTTTCGATAAGAAAGGTGGAGCTTGCTGCTAGGGCTTTTTTCTTTGTAATCTAGGTGGAAGGGATTCAAGTGCATTGCGGAGCGGGACAGTCTGTCTACATCAGTGTCCAATGCAAAGTTGTTCTGCCAAGGCAAATATCTTATACTGAACGTGGAAGTTCTTTGAAGCGCTCAAAAGGAGGATTACGACGTGGAACAGCAGCGTAAAATTGCTCTTATTACGGGGAGCGCCAAAGGCCTCGGGAAGATGACAGCTATGACATTGGCCGAAGCCGGGCATGATATTGTCTTAAATTATGTACATAGCGAGGAAGAGGCTGAAGCACTGCGGCTCCAGCTCGAGAAGACGGGAATACGGTGTATTGCCATTCGCGCGGATATTTCCAAGCCGGAGGAAGTAAAGCGGCTCGTTACTGAAATGAATGAACGCATCGGTATGGCTGATATTGTGGTGAACAATGCTGGGCCGTTCATTAGAGAGCGGAGATTGTTCGCGGATTACTCGGAAGAGGACATTATGTATTTATTGAATGGGAATCTAAGCGGTGTCATACTGCTCGATCATTTGCTGCTCGGATCGATGCGGAAGAAGGGATGGGGGCGCATTATCCATTATGGCTTCGGCCATGCGTCTGAGGCGCGTTCTTGGCCGCATCGGGCGGTATATGCCGCAGCCAAGGTGGGACTAGTGTCTTTCACGAAGACACTGGCGGTAGAGGAAGCACAAAATGGCATTACGGTGAATATGATTTGCCCTGGCGATATTCGTGGTGACAACAAGGAGCGTAAGATCGAGGATGTACTTCATCTAACTGATGACGAAACGCCGCGCGGCCGTCCCGGCAGTGGTGAAGATGTGACCCGAGTTATTCGCTTCTTATGTGAGGATGCTTCTGACTTTATAACTGGTAATATTATTAATGTCTCAGGCGGACTCGATCCTATTCGTACAACGATTAGCTCGAGATCCTAATGCTGCATGTACGCCCGTCGGCTGACAGACACAGCGGTTGCTGTGCCCTGTTGGAACGAGGGCGTTTTCATATTTTGGAGAAGAAGGATGGACAGGATGCGGGATGTCCTATACTCTTTCTAATTTCGCGTGATAGGTGGTATGAAGATATGAGTTGGCTGACCAAGCAATTGGCGCAAGCAATCGTCTCACGGACGATGCAGGTCATTGGGTACAATGTAAATGTGATGGATGAGCGTGGGCGGATCATTGGCTCGGGTGACCTGTCCCGCATTAATCAAAAGCATGAAGGGGCACTCATTGCCATTGAGCGCAAGGGAAGGTTCGAGATCGATGAGGAGAGTGCACGCAATCTTCATGGTGTTATGCCGGGGACGAATCTTGTTATTCAATTTCGCGGAGAAGTTGTCGGCGTTATCGGGATTACGGGAGATCCTGCTGAAGTGACGAAGTATGGGGAACTTGTCAAGATGACAGCTGAGATGTATTTGGAGCAGGCGGATTTGTTGGAAAAGGCGCGCTGGGATAAGCGGATGAAGGAGGATTTCCTCTTATCGGTCATTCATGCGGAACCGGGAGATCAAGCCATGCTTCGCCTGCAGGCGGAACGAATTGGCCTGAAGCCGGACAAGCCTCGTGTTGCTTGTATTCTGGAGCTTACGGATGAACAGGATGCGGATTCGGTACCTACACTGCGCAGAGTTGTAGAACTGTTGGAAGGGCGGCCGACAATTGATCTTATCGCGATTCGGAATACGCGGCAAATCGTCCTATTCAAGCCGCATTTGCACCCACGGAAGCCGAATATGGATATATGCGAGGGAATACGGCAAATTCGGAAGTTGCTGGAAGAGAAGCAGATTGCACCTCTTCGTATCGCGGTGGGCAAGGCTGATTCAGGAATCGATGGGCTCATAGCATCCTATCGCTCTGCTCAAGATACGATGCGCGCGGGTCAAGCGATCCTGCCTGAGCATACGGTCTATTATAGTGAGGATATGCCAAATGAGACGGTGTTGGCGAATGTGGGCCGCAGCTGGGTTACGGATGAGATGGAGCAGATGTGGCAGCGATTCATCCAAGAGGATCGAAGCGGGGAATTGAGGCAGACTCTGCAGGTGTATTATGAGGAAAGCGGCGAGCAGCAGCGGATTGCACAGCGGCTGGCCATCCATCGCAACACGCTCCGTTATCGTCTTCAGCGGATTGCGGATGTGACAGGCAAGGATCCCAAGAGCTTTCGCGATTTGTATACGTTAATGTCGGCGTGGTGGATTCACGCGATGCTGCGCAGTAGTGAGTCTTAGCCAGTTAACATTGGAAAGGCTGAGCATGTCTATTTCATGTATCTTATTTCATCGGCCTGATAGCAGCAAGACAAAGGTTGATTGATCTTGTATTGTGCATTTGAACAAAAAATACACTTTATAAAGCGCTTCATTTCATGTTTATGCATGATGAAGCGCTTTCATATTGGAGGTAAAGTAAAGGTACAACAACGAAACACTGCATCTTCAAGGAGGATGGGGACTATGACAGTAACGGTATCTGTACTTGGTGCACTGGCGGCTTTAGTGGTTGCTATCGTGCTTATTTTACGAAAAGTCCCACCGGCGTACGGTATGATGATTGGCGCGCTGGTAGGCGGCGTAGTCGGAGGAATTGGCTTAGTTGACTCCGTAACGCTAATGATGGACGGAGCCAAGACGATGATTCCAGCAGTGCTGCGAATATTAGCAGCAGGTGTTCTTGCAGGCGTATTGATTGAATCAGGCGGAGCAAAGACGATTGCAGAGACATTAGTACGCAAGGTAGGCGAGACTCGTGCATTGTTCGCACTAGCTTTTGCAACGATGGTATTGACAGCCGTTGGTGTATTTATCGACGTGGCGGTCATTACGGTAGCTCCAATCGCACTTGCGATTGCACAGCGTGCAGACTTGTCCCGTATGGCGATATTGCTTGCTATGATTGGGGGAGGCAAAGCGGGCAACATTATGTCGCCGAACCCGAATGCAATTTCTGCGGCGGATGCTTTCCATATCCCGTTGACTTCGATAATGGCAGCAGGAATTATCCCAGCATTGATTGGTTTGTTCGTAACGTATTGGTTTGCGAAAAAGTTGTCTCATAAAGGAACGAAGGTAGCAGGTGTAGAGCAGGTGGAGGATAGCAAGGAGCAGCTTCCTAGCTTTCTTGCTGCAATGATGGCGCCAATAACAGCAATTGCATTGCTGGCCTTGCGCCCGATTGCAGGCATCGCCATTGACCCCATTATCGCTCTCCCTGTTGGTGGTTTAGTAGGGGCACTCTGTATGGGACGCATTACACAGATTAACCGATATGCAACCTCTGGACTTGGCAAAATGACGGGTGTTGCCGTCATGCTTATCGGGACGGGGACACTTGCCGGAATTATTTCGAACTCACAATTGAAGGATGTTATTATCGATGGCTTGACGGCTTCAGGCTTGCCAGCCTATTTACTTGCACCAATCAGTGGTGCCTTGATGTCTCTGGCGACAGCGTCCACAACTGCAGGTACTGCGGTAGCAAGCTCGGTATTCGGTTCGACCATTATGGAGCTTGGCGTCGCATCCTTAGGGGCAGCAGCAATGATACATGCGGGTGCTACGGTATTCGACCATATGCCGCACGGCAGCTTCTTCCATGCCACTGGCGGCAGCGTGAATATGGCGATGAAGGAACGTCTTCGTCTTATCCCCTATGAAACGCTAATTGGTCTCGTGCTCGCTATCGTATCTACGCTCGTATTCGGTGTCTTCGGCTGGTTCATGTAAGCCAAGGACAAGGACAATACAATGTGCTGGGACAAGGCCGTAAATTTCGCAAGTCAGGTATAACTGAGAAACAGCTAATGCACAACTCGGCGAGAAAGAGAGAAAGTCAGATTGCATGGATAGGAGTGGATCAGTATGAAATTCGTAATTGCTCCAGACTCTTTTAAAGAAAGTTTGTCTGCGTGGGAAGCATGTCAGGCGATTGGCCGCGGCTTGGGGCGGGTATTCCCGGAGGCGGAACTCGTATATGTACCGATGGCAGATGGCGGAGAAGGGACCGTGCAGTCGCTTGTAGATGCGACAAGCGGCCGAATTGTACGGACAACAGTAACAGGGCCGCTTGGAACACCTGTGGAAGGATTCTATGGCGTCTTAGGCGATGGCAAATCCGCAGTTATTGAGATGGCTGCGGCATCGGGACTGGCGCTTGTTCCACCGGCACAGCGGAATCCACTCGTTACGACGACGCGGGGGATGGGAGAGCTGATCCTATCCGCATTGAATGAGGGAGTAGAGACGATTATCCTGGGGCTTGGAGGCAGCGCTACGAATGATGGCGGCGCTGGGATGGCTCAAGCGCTTGGTGTACGGCTGTTAGCTGAGGACGGAAAGGAAATTGGTGACGGAGGCGGAGAAGTCGGCCGCATTTCACACATCGATTTGGGCGGTGTTGACCCTCGGCTTGCGAAGGTGAAATTCGTAGCGGCCTGCGATGTTGACAACCCGCTTATCGGAGAGCGTGGAGCATCGGCAGTATTTGGCCCCCAGAAGGGAGCTACGCCGGAGATGGTGAAGCAACTGGATGCGAACTTGGCGCACTACGCGGCGAAGATGCGGGAGGACGTCGGTTGTGATGTCGCCCATATGCCAGGCGCGGGGGCTGCCGGAGGGCTTGGGGCAGGCGTGGTGGCTTTCCTGCAAGCTGAATTGAAGCGAGGAGTAGATATTGTCATCGACGCAACCGGCTTAGTGGATCATGCAGCTGACGCAGATGTGGTCATTACCGGTGAAGGCAAGATTGATGGACAGACCATTTATGGAAAGACGCCAATCGGCGTAGCGAAGACCGCAAAGCTGCATGGAGTCCCAGTTATCGGTATTGCGGGCACGCTTGCAGCTGGACATGAAGTGGTTCATCAGCACGGTATTGATATGGTGTTCACGATTGTTCCGGGAGTTACGACATTGGAGGAAGCCTTGCGTCAGGCGGCGGACAACATGGAACGTACTGCCTATAATATCGGCATGGCCTTGAAGTTCGGAATTCAGTTGAAATAACGGAAGAATGATGGGGAAGAAGCAGCAGTTAAGCGAAGCAGCCTTAGCAGTAGCAGCTATCCAGCAATGTTGCTGTATCCATTATTTAGCAGTGATGAGTTAGCGCAATGATATGATTCGGGATTGAAAAAAGGCTGTCCCCGCCAGATTCAACTGCTGGTGGACAGCCTTCCTTCTTATGAAGTCCAATTATTCAATTTAGAATACTTGTACGACTTCTGTAATGCCTTCCACTTCTTCCACCAAAGCGCGCTCAATACCCGCTTTCAATGTGATTGTGGAGCTTGGGCAGCTGCCGCAAGCGCCCATCAGGCGAAGCTTAACGATGCCGTCTTCAACATCAACCAATTCAACGTCGCCGCCATCACGCTGCAAGAACGGGCGCAGTTTATCCAACACTTCCAGCACTTCATCGTAAACTGTGCTTTGTGCATTTTCACTCATCTATGACAACTCCTTTCATCCATGCTGATTTTATTATATTATAAAGCTATCCGAATTCAAAGGCGCAACATGAAAGCGGGGGATAATGTCAATGCGGCCAATCATAGAATTTTGTGTGAATAATATGCATCACGGGACAGATAATGTCATGAAGCGCCTAGAAGGCAACCCGGAGTATGACGTGCTAGAGTATGGCTGTCTAGGGAACTGCGGGGAGTGCTACATGTTTCCGTTTGCATTAGTAAATGGTGAAATCGTTGCTGGGGAAACGGCAGATGAGTTATATGACAAAATTATGATCAAAATAGAGGAAATAAAAGCATGGGAGCAGCTGGACATCGATTGATGTCGCTGCTCCCATTTTTTCGTTAATCATAGAGAATGATTGCAGGTTTTTATCCGAAATGGTTCTTAGACATCCATAATACTCCGCTCTTAATGACGCGAGGCACATACCCTACAACGGCACGCTTGCCAACAACGCCGAAGCCGGATTTTTTGCCTAATGCACCTAGCACGCCCTTCAGCTTAATTTTGCCTAAGCGAGGAGTTTCCCCGTTCCATCTTGCCCGAATGACATCCGCGATCTGCTCTCCTTGGGCGCCTGCTGCTTGTGCGCTAGGCGAGAACGGGAGGCTCGCGCAATCTCCTACAACGAACACATTCGGATATTCAGGAATGTGATGGTATTCGTTAATGATGACACGGCCCTGTGGATCCTTTGCAACTTGGAGCTGCTGTACCGGAGCAACAGGCTGAATGCCGGCAGTCCATACGGTAACGTCCGACAAAATCTCTTCTTCGGTATCTTCTTTCCGGTTATAGATTACTCCTTCCTCGAGGTGGCTTACATTCACGAAGGAACGAAGCTCAATATGATGCTCAAGGAACCATCCAGAGACAAAGTGAGAGAGCTTCTCCGGGAACGCAGATAGCACGCGCGATCCCCGATCCAGAATCCGGATATTGAGATCAGGTCGGCTCTCACGCAGCTCTGCCGCCATTTCAACACCGCTAAGCCCACCGCCCACAATGCTTACGTGTCCGTATGGACGGATGTCATTTAGCAATTGATAGGTGCGTCTTGTACTGGCGAGTGATTGAATGCTGTTGCCGAACTGCTCGGCGCCTGGAATGCCATGATACTTATCCGTGCAACCCAGACCGATGACTAGATGATCATAGGCGAGTGCATCTCCATCTGTGAAGTGGACAATCTGCCCGTTCAAGTCGATGGATAGTACATTCCCATAATGAAGGTGCACGCGCGGATCATCCGGGAAGGACACGCGAATGTCCATATCAGACACCGTTCCGGCTGCTAGTGCATAATATTCCGTCTTGAGGCCTTGATAAGGCATGCGGTCAACTAATACAAGTTGTACATCGGAAGGCAGCTCGCCCTCCAACAACCGACTAATGATGGCCAATCCTCCGTAGCCGCCACCGAGTATGACGTATCGTTTCATCTGTTCGACTCCCCCCATGTTGCCGAAAAATTAAGATGGTAGGTGCTGCGCCGCAAGCGGCGATTACGTCGTATGGCTCCACTCATTTGCCTGGGACGCGATTCCGTGAAGCCAGCTGGAAGCCATGTCTTCGGTGTTATGAATCGTGCCCGCGGTTGCTGATTCTCTGTTGTATTATCCAATAGGGTCATGCATTACCTCTATCTCTCTAATATGCTCAATGATCAATTACATCGACATTACTCATATATCTTTATCGGATTGTAGAACGTATCGCGTTCGATTGGCGTACGGCCTGCTCCCTTAATGAGCCATACGAGTTCATCGCGCGTCAAACCTTCCGGTGTAAGCGCGCCGGCTGCATGACTGATGCGTTCCTTCACAAGCGTGCCGTGCACGTCGGAAGCACCGAACGTAAGTGCAACTTGTGTTAACTGGGTTCCGATATTGATGAAGTACGCTTTAATATGTTGAATGTTGTCCAGCATAAGGCGGCTGATCGCAATTGTCTTCAAGTCTTCATAAGCGGAGTTGCGGCGTTTGATGCTGGCTTTAGGACTCTTCGGCTGCATAGACAATGGGATGAATACTTGGAAGCCATTCGTCTCATCTTGAAGTTCGCGGATCGAGATCATATGGCGAATACGATCCTCATGCGATTCGATTGCGCCGTACAGCATCGTTGTATGTGTCTTCATGCCAAGTTGATGTGCCGTACGGTGAACTTCGAGATAGCGCTCAACGCCAGCTTTCTCGACACGCATCTTCTTCCGATATTCATCGGATAGAATTTCTGCTCCTCCACCTGTCAGAGATTCCAGTCCGGCATTCATTAGCTCTTTAAGCACCTCTTCAATGCTCAAGCCGCTGATGCGTGTGAAGAAATCAATTTCAGCTGCTGTGTACGCCTTAAGTGTGACGTCCGGATACTTCTCGTTCAGTGCACGAAGCGAATCTACATAATAAGAGAACGGTACATGCGGGTTGTGTCCGCCAACGATATGGAACTCGCGTACGCCCGGATGGATGTGCTGATCTACGAAGTCAATCATTTCTTGACCGGATAATGTATAAGCACCTTCGTCTCCTTGATCTTTACGGAAGTTGCAGAATGCGCAGTGCGCTTCGCATACATTCGTGAAGTATAGGGACATATTTTCAATAAAATAAACATTTTTGCCGTTCTTGCGCATGTTCGCAAGATTTGCCAATTGACCCAAGGTCAACAGGTCGTCCGTTTCATACAAGTAAACGCCATCCTCAAGCGTCAGGCGCTCACCGCGTTCGACTTTATCTGCGATTTCGGCCATACGTGGATCGGCATGACGCGTCATGACTGTAGTCATACACAGGCCCCCTTCAGGTAAGGTATCTTTTTACAATTCAGCACAATATGCTGTTGTTGACAAATAAAAAACTCCGCGGCGGATAAGTTCCGTCGGAGATTGCAGTGAAACGAATCACATTAATTGATGTCAGTTCCATTATACATTCGCATAAGAGGTGGGGCAATACGTCTACAGGAAGTAAAGGTGCAAATTACCAGCAGCGATGTTCTCTTGTATATGCCGAAGGGGATGGTTATACTTAGTAATACGAGGAGGGTGATTAGAATGATTACAATCAGCGATGAAGCGATTGAGAAGATAAAGGAAATGATTGCGCAAGAGGAAAATGAAAATATGTTCCTGCGCGTCGGTGTTCGTCCAGGCGGTTGCAGTGGATTCTCTTATGGTATGGGATTTGACGATGAAGAGACTGAGGAAGATGTGCATTTGGAGATTGGCGGCATGAAGGTCGTCATCGATAAGGAAAGTGTTCCTCATCTGAGTGGACTTACAATCGACTACAAGGAATCCGGCATGTCTGGGGGCTTCACGATCGACAACCCGAATGCGGTAGCAACTTGCGGCTGCGGCTCCAGCTTCCGTACAGCAACAAATGAGGGAAAAGCGGAGAAGTGCGACGACTAGTCTCCACTTATTTGCATGATACCTTATATAGATGAATGATACATTCTGATTCCATTCGATTCGATAATTGCGACTAGACTTCGTGATTAGATGATAATGAAATATAGAAGACCTCTTATTACGGTAGAGTTGAACATCGCTACCTTGTAAGAGGTTTTTTTGCTGTTTTTGGCGTCTATAGTGCTAATCCTAATATTTCTAATCATACTGCAAATTGTTTCGGCGAACCTTATAACGAGCAGGAGGTGATACCTATGAATGAACATCATGATGCACATCAAGTACAGCAATCCACTGATGTAGACCGTACACTGCTGGTGTCTTATAGAGCGTATTGCTCGGAATGTCCAGGAGGGTGGCATGGGACTTGCTATGAATCCCGTCAAGATTCAACGAGGGATGCCCAGAATCACAACAATACGTACCATGCAGGAACCACGGGAGCTACCGTTATTGAGAGCTCAGGCAGCTGTTAATTTGCATGGGGATAGAACGAATTGAACACAGAACACAGAATACAGAACACAGAATACAGAATACAGAATACAGAACACAGAACACAGAAGCTGTGCAGCCATCTATTCTGCTCTATTGAAGAAGGCTGCCCTTACTCTTATAGGAAGAGCAGGTGCAGCCTTCGGATTACCTTTTAGGGTCAGTTTATTCTTTCACTCGTTTGCCTAGCAAGATCATGAACCAAATGATGCTTGCTCCGAGGATTGCGTGTCCAAGGCCTGCCATGTGGCTCAAGCCCTTCATATCTGTTCCGTTAACCTGAAGGATGCCGCGAACCGTCATCGCTGCAAGACTTAGCACCAGGCCGATATTGTATACATAGTACCAACCTTTGAATGAACGGACTTCATGCACGCGGAACTGCTTCGCAAGCAAGGTCAGAAGCAGGAAGAACAGGAAGCCGAGAACGAGAATATGGGTGTGCAGCGGTTTTAATGCTGTGTAAGCCGTGAAATCATTTATTTTGGTAAACTCCCGGTAAAAGATACCCGATATGAGGCCAAGAATGGCATAGAAGAATGAAGTGTAATACAGTTTTTTCACAGTAAACTCTCTCCTTTGTTTCGTCATTCGCATGGATGTTAGGAGTGTACCGCAGTTGTATGAACCCAATATGAACAGAACATGACAACGGGGTCATGTTCTGCTTATACGCTATTTAGGGAATCGGATCGTGAATATGGTTCCTTGTCCTACTTCGGTAGACACGCGGATCGTTCCGTTGTGCAATTCAATGATTCGCTTTACGATGGCTAAGCCAAGCCCTGTTCCATGCTGGCTCTGTCCTGGTTCAGCAAGCTCACTGTATTTGTAAAATCGCTCGAAGATATGTGGCAGTACATCCTCTGGAATCCCTCTCCCCGTGTCGGATACAACTACGATAATGTCTTCTCCTTGTTGTTTGCATTGTATCCCGATGGTTCCTTGCGACGCAGTGAATTTAATCGCATTCGTTAGCAGATTTGTCCATGCTTGATACAGCAATCCTGCATCTCCCGTTAACTTCACGCTATCAAGCTGAAGATCCAGTTCGATGCCTTTCACGCTCCATTGCGGCTCAAGTAGGATGATGACTTCTCGCAATTGTTCATCCAGACGGATAGAGGCTTGCTTCATCATCTCGCTTCCTCGTTCCAAGGAGGCGAGCGTCAGCAATTGCCGACTTATCCCGGATAACCGCCGCGACTCATCCGCAATGATGTGCAAATAGCGTCGTTCTTGTTCGGGCGGCAGCGGGTGATCCATGAGCTGTTGCGCTAATCCTTGGATCGAAGTCAAGGGTGATTGAATCTCATGGGACACGTTCGCGACGAACTGCTTCTGTACGGCATCCAGCTGCCCGAGAGCCTCAGCCATTACGGTAAATCGTCTTGCAAGCTCACCAATTTCATCATTGCGGTGGAGATCCAGCTTAACTTCGTAATTGCCTTTTTCCAGTTCCATAGTGGCTCGGGTTAACCGCTGCAGCGGCTTAACGAGATAGCGTGTCTTCACGGAAATGAGCACTAGGCTGATAACGAAGGTAGAGACGAGTAGTACCGCAATGAGAACACGCACTTCTTCGGTCTGCTGCACCATATCTGGGCGAATGAACAGAGCGTGCTGCACGCCATTAACGGTAAGCGGGATACCATGGCTCAATTCAAGTCGATTCTCGAATATAGCGGGCACGAATAAGCTGCTCCATGTTCCTTGCTGGAGCATGCCGCGATACGTATTCCCTTGAAGAACGCTGTCAATCGCTTCGGGAGCAAGATCAGCATGCTTGAATGGTCTGCCGAATGTCTTCACATGATGATCAGGATCGATAAGGTACAGCTGATAGCCCAGTTCAGCGAGATTCGTTAACGCCTCGTCAGCCGTGTCTTCACCAGACGATAACATGTTGTTCATGCGCGCCAGCGCTTGCCCAACCTTCTCCATCTTCTGCTCGTAATGACTGGAGATCGCTTGATTGTGCGCGATATTCGCAAGAAAGACGCCGCATACGAAGCTGATAAATACGATTACAGCTGAGAAAAACACGATTCGGGTATACAGTGTCTTCAAGGTTCAAGAACCTCCAATTTGTAGCCAAGGCCTCGGATTGTAGTGATGCGGAATCCACTTGCATTCTCAGGAAAACGCTCCCGAAGACGCTTAATATGCACGTCAATGGTTCGGCTGTCCCCCTCGTAGTCAGTACCCCATATCCAAGCCAGCAGCTGTTCGCGTGTGAAGATGCGCCCTGGATAGGAAGCAAGCTGCGCTAACAGCTCAAACTCCTTGCGGGGAAGAGTCAGTTCTTCGCCGGAGGCTGCAACGGTATAGCTCTTGCGGTCGATAGTTGTTGCACCAAGGCGTATGAGGCTGTCAGATACGATCTGATACCTCCGAAGCAGCGCCTTCATGCGGAATAGCAGCTCCTTCGGCTCGAAGGGCTTCACCATATAGTCATCGGTGCCGGCTGCGAAGCCTTGCTCCTTATCTTCAAGTTCGCCGAGCGCGGTGAGCATAATCACCGGGATATCATATTGCTGTCTAATTTCGGCGCATAATGTCCAGCCATCCTTCAGCGGCATCATGACATCTACGATCGCAATATGAATGGTTTCCTGCTCCAATAGTTGTGCTGCAGCTTGTCCATCACTCGCGTCGAACACATGATACTGCTCAGATTCGAGCACAAGCCGCAGCATCGTTACAATATTCGGGTCATCATCCGCAACGAGTACATGAATGATCAATGCGATTTACCTCCATTCCAAGGTGGGGAGTGATCAGGTCTAATTATGAGGGGAAAAGCACAAAAACAAAAATCCCTGGAGCAGGCGCCAAGCGCGAAGTCCAAGGATTTTGCCCCATTGTCCGTCTTGCGGGAGTCGATCAAGTCTTCCTAAATGATCAGAACTGACAATTATAAGAACGTCTTGTTGATCATGATGGAGATCAAATAAAAACAAAATACTGAAAACAGCCAGCACGCTGTTCCAAGTACCCGTCTATGCTTTCTCCAAAATTGAAAACCGATCGCAAGTATACCTACATTGGCAAGCACGAGTACGACAGACATAGATACGATCGCAATCCAGTACAACGCTTCATATACAGCTGCAGTTGACATGACGGTCGCTCCCATCCTTTATATCCATCCATTATTATCCCTTATACGATACCATCCCAATCTTGAAAAAGACAAGCACTATGCGTCCAACTTGATCCAGTCTTGTGCAAATCAGGCACATGCCATGGACAATCATACAAGAATCGGATGGGAGCCATGAGTATGTATAAGTATTAAGGACGAAAGGGGAGTGGCGAATGGAAGGCAGACAGTTAGCCAGCAAATGGTTGAAAACCGCGGCGCTAATATCGGATTCACGTGTAGCAGGGCATATTCCGGCAACGCGTATATACAATACGTCTAATCTCCATGAAATGTTAAACATACACGGCTTCGTCGTCATCAAGCCTGTCGTTGGTTCTGGCGGTGCCGGTGTTATTAAAGTAACGAAGAGCGGATCGACTTATCGATATACGTATCAGGCCAATACACGCAGCTTTGGAGATTTCGATGCCATGGTGCGATCATTGTCCGGTACGAAAAAGAAGCGTACCTACCTGATTCAGCGGGGAATCCATCTAGCTACGATTAATGGAAGACCGATCGATTACCGGGTTAAAGTAGTGAAGTCAAATGGCAAATGGGGTGTACGCTCGATGGTTGGGCGCTTGGCGAGAAGAGGCTTGTTCGTGACGAACTTGTGCAAAGGAGGTACGATGGTAACCGCAGCACAAGGAATTGCAAGATCGCTCTCTGGACAGAGCGTCCGCGCCAAGAAGGGTAAGATGAGATATTTGACACGGATCTGCACATCGCTATTAGAGAGGAAATATCCGGGGATTGGCCAGTTAGGCTTCGATTATGGCATTGATCGCTCCGGTCATATCTGGATATTCGAGGTGAACACAAGACCGCAGTAAGGGGCAATCAGCGTTGGAAGTGGGATTTGATAGATTAGATTTACTAGAGATTGTGAAATGATTAAACATTTTTATTAGAAAAACAATCCAAAAAGATGTGAATAACCATATCCACATCATCCCCACTGATAGATAGCGTTTTTTTACGTTTATCAACAAATTATTCACAATTTTTCCACAAACACCTGTGGATATTGGAACGCTTGTTCTGCTTTCTGAGGCCGTGATATGATGAATGCGGCAGGAAAGTTTAGGAAAGGTTGTGATGCAGATGGCTTTGCTTTCCGATGAACTGCTTATCGATTCCTATGAGCAGGCAATCAGGCTCCGATTGGATGAAGAATTCATCGCGTTGCTGCTTGAGGAAATGAAAAGGCGCTGCCTTTGTCCGACCCTCTTCCGAATACCGGTGTGCACATAGATGACCGGCATGCCGAGGCTTTACTCCCAAGCCAATCCGTTCACATAAGTGGTTGCTTGGCAGTGCTCACAATAGATTATATGCAGGCACTGCATGGATACAGAACTAGATACAGAACTATCATCCAGCATCGTTTGATGGGATACGGAATCGTCTGGCTGATATGGGGCGTAAGGTCCAACATAATCTTCCAGTTTGCCGCTGTCAGTGGTTGGGTTCAAACAGTTCGGACATTGAAATTCGGGACTGATCATGCCGTTGCATAGTGGACAAACATGAAACAAGGGTATCCTCCTCCGTTAGATAAAGATGTTGGAGATAGGATACCCTTTCTTTCGTTTATTTAGTTACATTTTCATGCTGCTGCTGTGTCCAGGAGACAGCTTAGCTGATGGATCAATATACACCTTAGCGTTATTGATAGCTGTTGGTGCCTCGCCAAAACCGACAGCGATGAGCTTCAGCTTGCCTGGGTAAGTCGTAATGTCGCCAGCAGCGAACAAGCCTGGAATGTTCGTCTCCATACGAGAATCAACAACGATGGAACCGCCCTCGATGTTAAGGCCCCATTCAGATATTGGTCCGAGGGAGGACACGAAGCCGAAGTTGACGATAACTGCATCGACATCGATATCTGTTGCTTCTTTTGATTTGGTGTTAGTCAGTGTTACGCGCTCAATTCGACTAGCATCACCATGCAAAGCGGTAATTTCTGTAGGCGTAATCACTTGAACCTTGGAATTCATCAATTGCTCAACACTATGTTCATGCGCGCGGAATTTGTCGCGGCGATGAATAAGTGTGACTTGTTCAGCAATAGGCTCCAGCATGAGTGCCCAATCGACAGCAGAGTCTCCGCCGCCGCTGATCAGCACGCGCTGGCCTTTGAACTGCTGCAGATCGCTAACGAAGTAGTGCAGGTTCGATTTCTCGTATTGGGCTGCTTCAGGCAGCTCCAAGCGGCGTGGTTCGAATGCACCTACACCAGCTGTTACGATCACGGATTTTGCGTGATGAACGCTTTTATCTGTAGTAACGGCGAATAGACGCTCGTCGAGCTTCTCTACTCCCTGAACCTTCTCTTCCAAGCGAACATCAGGATTGAAATGTTCCATTTGCTTTTTCAAGGAATCAACAAGTTCTTGCGCTGTTACTTTCGGGAATCCGGCAACGTCATAGATGTACTTTTCCGGGTATAATGCTGCTAATTGGCCTCCTAGTTGAGGCATGCTTTCAATAAGACGAACGGAAGCTTGTCGCATGCCGCCATAGAATGCAGCGAACATGCCGGCAGGCCCGCCCCCAATAATTAAAATATCTACTACATCTTGTTGTGATACAAGTTGTGAATTCAAGGCTGAGCACCTCCAATGGCGATGTCTGACCATGTGATCATGGTCATTGTGTGTTTTGGCACATCTATCATTATAAACGGTGCTCGACAAGAAGGAAACCGTACATTTTCCAGGGATTTCGATATAAATGTGAAAATTATCAAAATTAAACGCTTTCATACATTGTTCTACAAAAAAGGTGCTTGTAATTTAATTGGAAACTCGATATCATTGCAGTTGAATTGTATGTAAATTGTCGACAATTTGTCGATGTTGGGCATAATGCGATGTGCACGTGATTATGGATCTATTTGAATGAGTTACTTTCAATCTTTTGGACCATAATAAAAATGATTACCAGTTGTATAATGTATAGGTACCTAGATTTCGTTTGTTGTTTTTTGTGGGGTTTTTCACAACTTCACAAGATTGATGTATATACGCGGGTTTCTAGAACAAGGGTATTCATATTCAAGTTGTAACATGTTATTACCAACCTACACAAAATGATTGACCCGATTTGGAAGGAGCTAATGAAAGATGAGTAACATTCCTAAAATCGTAATCCTAGGCGCGGGTTACGGCGGCATCATGGCAGCGCAACGTCTTCAGAAAGAATTAAACTATAATGAAGCAGACGTAACATTAGTCAGCAAACATGACTATCATTACTTCACAACTCATTTGCATATGCCTGCTGCTGGTACGGATTCCTATGAGAATGCTCGAGTGCCTATCTCGAAGTTGATCGATGAGTTCAAAATTGACTTTGTGAAGTCTTCGGTGAAGGAAATTCGTATTCAAGATAAGAAGGTCATTCTTGAAGACGGAACTTTGTCTTATGATTACTTGGTGATCGGTGTCGGTGGGGAGCCTGAAACATTCGGTATTCCTGGACTTGGCGAGTATGCGTTCAGCATTCGCAGCATCAACTCTGTTCGCGTAATCCGTGAGCATATCGAACATCAATTTGCTCTATATAAGCAAGATGAGACTCGTGCTGATCGTCTGAACTTCGTTGTAGGTGGCGCAGGCTTCACAGGCATCGAATTCATCGGTGAATTGTCCGATCGCATTCCTATGCTGTGCAAGCAGTTTGATGTCGATCCAAAATTGGTCAATATTTATAACGTGGAAGCGGCGCCAACAGCACTTCCAGGCTTCGATCCTGAGCTTGTTGAATATGCAATGAACGTATTGAAGAAAAAAGGCGTTACATTCAAGCTGGCAACAGCGATCAAGGAATGCACACCTGAAGGAGTTCTCCTTGCAACTGGAGAAGAAATCAAGTCTTCCACTGTTGTATGGACAGGTGGTATTCGTGGTAACCGTCTCATCGAGCAAGCAGGCTTCGAGGCAATGCGCGGTCGTGTGAAGGTTGATGAATTCTTGAGAGCGCCAGGTCATGATAATGTCTTCATTATTGGGGACAACTCGCTCATGATTAATCCGGCAATTGATCGTCCATATCCGCCTACAGCGCAAATGGCGATGCAGCAAGGTCCGGTATGCGCGAGCAACATCGTTGCTTCAATTCGCAACCAGCCGCTTAAGAAGTTCGAGTACCACAACAAAGGTACAGTTGCTTCCTTGGGTAAAGGCGAAGCGATCGGCGTAGTGGGTAAGAAGAAGCTGAAAGGCTTCTGGGCTGCTCAATTGAAAAAAGTCATCGATATCCGTTGGTTGTTCATCATTGGCGGAATTTCTCTTGCTCTTCGCAAAGGTAAATTCCTGTAAGAAGAACGTGACCAGTTTTACGGTTGATTGGTAAGTGTTAAATCAAATATATGCCGCTGCATCTTCGGTCTTTGATCGGGGATACCAGCGGCTTTTTGTTTGCTGCCATATGACAAGCAGAGACGCAAAAGGCCTGCATGATCGCAATCATACAGGCCTTTCGATGCCGGAATTGGCATTCCATACGGATGAATCTCAAAATCTTATCTTAAATTTTCATCATATCATTCAGAGTATCTGGTGTAAGCAGGTTGCCTACATAGAAGGAGCCGAACTCGCCGAAGCGGGCGCTCACTTCGTCGAAGCGCATTTCATAAATGAGCTTCTTGAATTGAAGCGGATCGTCACTGAATAACGTAACGCCCCATTCCCAATCATCCAGACCTACCGAGCCTGTGATGATTTGTTTCACTTTACCCGCATAGCCTCGTCCGATCATGCCATGGCTGCGCATCATATTGCGGCGCTCCTCCATGGACAGCATATACCAGTTGTCGGCCAAGTCACGCTTCTTGTTCATTGGATAGAAGCAGATGTGCTTGCTCTGCGGCAAGGTTGGCTTCAGACGTGCGATAATTTCCGGATTCTCCATTGGATCTTCGGTCGATCCTGGCTTCGTCATATAATTGCTTAATTCAACGATGCTGACATAGGAATAAGTTGGTGTTGTAAATTGAGCGAAAGACGTTTTATTCAGCGCATTTTCAAGCGCGTTAAGCTCTTCGAGTGTTTCACGAAGGTGGAAAATGACAAAGTCGGCTTTTTGGCCTACGATGCTGTATACGACAGTGCTGCCCTTCTTATCTGCTTCCGTTTCGGACCATTCCGACCATAACGTTTGCAATTCCTCAAGCGCATGCGCACGCTCTTCATCGTCCGCTTTTTTCCATTGAGCCCAGTTGATCGTGCGGAAATCATGGAGTGCATACCAACCGTCGAGCGTTAAAGCTGCTTCATTCATATCGCGTTATCCTCCGTTATCGTAAAAGATTGTGTACCACAACCACTTTTGTGTAAATCGCCATACTAAAGTCATTGTAGCTATTATTTGCAGTGCATTCAACTAAGAGGTGATAAATGTCACTGAATGTTCGTTGATTTTTGGCCCTGGTACAAGTACACTAAGACTATTCAGGAATTAGCGAAATATGGATATTTAATTGGATAATAATAGATTGTACGAAGCGAAGCAGGAGGCGGGTTGCAACATGTTGGGCTGGATAATGGTCTTCATTTTAATGGTGCTATTCTTCGTGATGATGTTCGGCATTGGCTTTATTTTGAACATGCTGATGAAGACAACGTGGTTCCCGATCGGCATCTATTTAGTCGTATTGCTGCCAGCAATGGTCATTATGCTGTGGAAGCAGGATGTATCGATTATGGACAATTTGGCGGGCATTGGCTTGCAGGGATATTTAACGGCGATAGCTGGACTTGCAGGGGCATATATTAGCGGAAAGACGATTCATTTCTTGCGCAAGAGCGGATATCAGATGTTCTAATGTCAAATTGTACTTGATAAATCTGAGTAAATTGGCATACAATGATACAGATCGCATCAGAACTTTTCGATGCGTAAGATTTTATTCGAATGAAAGGGCAAGGTATCTACTGCGATGGAGAACTAATCTGATCTGATAGAAGTCATTTTGACAGCTTTATATTTCAAAATGTACGTTCAGAGAGGATAGGTCTGCCCATTTTCGCAGATTGATATCGGCCGTTATATTTTAGCTTGCATCATTCATCACTTATTTTGTAATGGAATAACTTACGGTGCTGCACTTGTACTCATTACCTCAGTGTCAATTTTGAATGAGGAGAATCGGGGAGAGATGCATCGCTTCTTAGGACGGTTTGCTGTGGCATATGTGTGTATAGGCACGTGCTTAGCATACTTGTTCGATTCCATGCCATAAGTGAAGCGCAAGCTTGCAGCCGTATGCACACTATCCTCTCTGGGTTACCCAGGGAGGTTTTTTTATGACTAACAACCATATAGCACAATTCAAAAATAAATCGGGCCATCTTGTATTGGAAGCCCACCAATTGGCAGCCTATGTAGCTGATCGCCGCTTGTTCCGAACGGACGGTTCACTTCGCATTTATGCAGGAGATCGAATCGGACTTATTGGCGCCAACGGAGTCGGGAAGACGACATTGCAGCGCATATTGGCTGGCATGGTAGAGCCGGATGAAGGAAACGTAGTCTGCAATGTGGTAACATCCTTCGTGCCACAGTTGGATGATGTGCGGGAGGAAGAAGCAGAGGAAGTGACATTAAGCGGTGGCGAACGGACGAAGCGTCGATTGAATGAGGCCATGAACGCAGGTGCAGGACTGTTGATGCTCGATGAACCGACAAGCCATTTGGATGTGGATGGAATGGAGTGGCTGGAGGATCAAATGATCGAATATTCCAGAACCGGCGCGTTATTGTTCATTTCGCATGACCGAACGCTGCTCAATCATGTGGCAACGAGAATCTGGGAAGTGGAGAACGAACAGATTCATGTCTTTACTGGTGGATATGAGGACTATCGCAGGGAAAAGGAGAGACTGCGGCTGGAGCACCAACGCTCGTATGACAATTATGTCGCGGAGAGAGGCCGATTGCAGGAAGCGATTGTAGAGAAGAAGGAACAGGCAAGTAAGGTCAGCAGGCCTAAGAAGGGATTGACCAGTAAGGAAATTAGGCTTGCGCGTCCACACTTCAATCGCAAGCAGGCGAAGGTAGAGAAGACGGTTAAGGCGATAGAGAAGCGTCTTGATCAGCTGGAGGTCGTGGAAAAGCCATTTGAGCAGGTGCAGGTGTTGTTCAATGCGGAATGCCATGCTCCGATTCGCAGCAAGCAGGCTCTGGAGGTTCAAGGGCTTGCGCTGCGTGCAGGCGACCGGGAGCTGTTACAGAGCAGTTCCTTCAGCATTCGGCCGAATATGCGTGTCGCCTTAGTCGGTTCGAATGGAGCTGGGAAGACAACCTTACTCCGTCGATTAGTGGGGGCCTATGAGCTGAGAACTGCAGGAGAGCGAGATGTGGCGATGGGGGAAGGGCGAATTCGCTTCTCTCCTAGTGCGCGAATGGCATATTTCGATCAGAAGCTGTATGCCTTGGATCTGCAGGCCAGTGTACTGGACAATGTATTGAAGTCGAGCGTCTATGATCAGACGATGGTGCGGACGGTATTGGCTAGGCTTAGACTGCGCCGGGATGAGGCGTTGAAGCCGGTATGGCAGCTAAGTGGGGGCGAGAAGGTGAAGACACAGCTCGCCAAACTGTTCATGAGCGAAGCGAATATGCTGCTGCTTGATGAGCCAACGAACTATTTGGATATCGACACGCGCGAGGAACTGGAACGTGTGCTGCTGGAGTATCCAGGCACGATCCTGTTCGCGACGCATGATCGCATGCTGCTGGATCGAACGGCTACCCATACGATTGTGTTCCGTGACGGCGAGCTGGAATGGATGACGATTGAAGCATATCGTGAGCGACACCGCCCTCGACCTGCTGAGGCAGGAGGCTCTTCACAATTTGTACTTGCACAGGAAGCTCTGAAAAATGAACAATCGCTCACATCGATGTCGGCTGAGGAGCGATTGAAGCTGGATCTGGAATGGGCAGACTTGATTGGACGTTTGTCTGCTCCGCGCAAGGGAGACAACATCGAAGAGTTGGAGCGGCAATATACGGAGCTGCTTAAGCGGCGCAAGCAGCTATAAGCAAGGAGCTTAACAATTCAGCGGAGCATACACAACCCAAACCGCCGCAGCATTTGCAAGGAGGTGCTGCGGTTTGGGTGTGCAAGGTAGGGGGCTTTACCTCGATCTACGAACACGTTATGATGGAACTATTATACATCTTGGATATTCATATACCACTTAACCCAATGTTTGGGCATATAAGGAGGAAGAAGCATGTTGTTGCAATTTCCAACACCTGATGTTGAACAATATTTTCAATCGACAGTCATCCGCCAGTTCACGGTGAGCCTGGACGAGACAAGGCTTATATTCAGCAGTAACTTGAATGGTCATTACAACTTGTGGGCCATAGATTTGAACCAAGACAAGCCATCTTTCCCATATCCATTAACTTATAACAATCAAGTAAGCAATTTTATCTCGATTGATCCGCAGCAGCGCCATATCCTGTGCAGCTTCGACAGAGACGGCGATGAGAACTATCATATGTATGCGCTTCCGACAGAGGGAGGAAATCCGCTGCCGTTGCTTGAGGCAGATGAAAAAGATAAGTTCTATTTTGCACATTTGTCTGATGACGGGGAGCGTATCTATTATTGCACGAGCCGGAATAACCCGTCCTTTTTGAATGCTCGTGTATACAATCTCCATACGAAGCAGGATGAGCTGCTTATTGAGGGGCAGGATGCTCTGCATCAGCTGGAGGCAGTAAGTCCGAGTGAGAAGCAGTTCGTGTATGCCAAGTCTTACGGCAACACCTATCAAGTTTGCTACGTACGCACGGAAGAGGGGGATTTCCCTCTTATTCCTCAAGCCGGGGCGGATGAGGTGCATCTGAGCTTGAGTGCGGTCTTTGTCGATGAGGATACGGTCGCCTTCTTGACAGACTACAAGGCAGAGTTCGCTTATGTGGCTACCTACCATATTCCTACCCAGCAATATGCTGAATTGTGCCGAATTGATCATGAGAGCGGCATGGAACTCAAGTGGCATAAGGATACACGGACGCTTTATCTCGTGACAGAAGTCGGGGTAGAGGATAGATTGTACCGTATTCCTCTTGATACAGGCACGCCAGAGGCAATCGAGATGCCGACGCCAATCTTGAATCAGCTTCACGTTGCGAAGTCGGGAGCCCTGTACATCCTCAATCGTGGTGCGGTTACGCCGACCAATATCTATAAGCTGGAAGAAGGCACAACTTGGGTGCAGCTTACGCAAAATATGCCGGTTGGTCTAACATCTGAGCAATTAGTTGATCCTGAGGTTGTGGCCTATTCCTCCTTCGATGGGATGGAGATTGAGGCTCTGTTGTTCCGTGCAAAGGATGAACTGGCGAACGGTTATACGATCTTTTGGCCGCATGGCGGGCCTCAGTCCGCGGAACGCCGCTTTTTCCGCAGTATGTTCCAATACTTCCTTGCACAAGGGTACCATGTATTCGCACCGAACTTCCGCGGCAGCACGGGCTACGGCAGCTCCTTTGTCAAGCTTGTCGAAGGCGACTGGGGTGAAGGGCCGCGTCTCGATTGTGTGGCAGGGATGGAGTGGTTGTTCGAGCAGGGCATCTCTTCGAAAGAGCGCCTCTTCGTGGTAGGTGGCAGCTATGGAGGTTATATGACGCTTCTGCTTGCTGGAAGACATGCCGATTACTTCCGAGCTGCTGTCGATATTTTCGGTGTCAGCAACTTATTCACGTTCTATCATTCCGTACCGGATCATTGGAAGCCGATTATGAAGCAATGGGTAGGGGATCCGGAACAGGATAAGGAACGCTTCATCACGGATTCTCCGATTACGTACTTGGAGAGCATGACGAATCCGATGCTGGTTATTCAAGGGGCGAATGATCCTCGCGTTGTGAAGGAAGAGTCTGATCAGATTGTTGAGAAACTTCGCCAGCTTGGGCGCGAGGTGGAATATATTGTACTGGATGATGAAGGACATGGATTCTCTAAGAAAGAGAATGAGATGCGTGTCTATCGAGGCATCGTCGAATTCCTGAAGCGACATCATGAACAAGAAGCGGTGTGAATATGAACATAGAAAAGAAGCAGATTACTCAGATCACCAATGCAGTAACAGAGGAATATATGAATGTTCTGCTGGAGAGTACGAATGATCACTGCATCCGATTGGCGGTGTTTACGGGAGAATACGACTGGCACATGCATCCGGACTCCGATGAAGTGTTCATGGTGGTAGAAGGTGAACTGTTCATCGACTTGCAGAATGAGAGCACGCTTGCTGTTTACCCGAATGAGGTTGTGAAAATTCCAGCAGGCGTCGTGCATCGCACACGTTCGAAGGTAAGAACGGTCAATCTCTGCTTTGAGAAGGAAGAGGCGGACACCGTATTTATAGAAAGTTCATCACACCCAGAACGTGAATAGCGGTCATTGCCATCTATTAAAACGGATGGATCACATCAATGTGCAGCGTACAAGAAATGAGGTAAGAAGCAAGTGACGCAGGAGGAAGTATTAACAGGCGGCAATGTGAATCATATTGTGCGCATGGCGAACACGGTTCGCCGCCCCACAGGCTATTGGAGTCCGTTTGTACATGAACTGCTGCTACATTTGGAGCAGCAAGGTTTTGAGGGGGCGCCCAGATTTCTCGGAATCGATGACTCTGATCGTGAAATCTTGTCATTTATTTCTGGAGAAGTTTCAGGGAACAACTACCCTGACCTTGAACCATACATGTGGTCGGACGAGACGCTTGCAGGCTTGGCGCGTCTTCAGCGCCGGTTCCATGATGCGACAGAAGGGTTCGCTCTCCTAAGAGGGGGAAAATGGCAGCTTAGCTATCCTGATGAAGGAGAGCATGAAGTAATCTGTCATAATGATGCTGCATTGTATAATGTAGTCTTTCAACAGGAGGCGCCTGTGGCGCTAATTGATTTTGACATGGCCGGACCTGGTCCGCGTATGTGGGACATTGCGTATTCTCTATACACATCGGTTCCGCTTTCCAGTTTCGCGCCGGATCATTGTATTGGTAATACAGTAGCATACCAAGCAGATATACACGCTGTAGAGCGCCGTCGGCGAATTCATTTGTTTTTTGAAGCGTATGGTATTCCGGTGCCTGACGATTTGCGGCGGTGGATTATTGAGCGTTTGACTGCGCTATGCCATACATTGAGAACGGGTGCCGCTGATGGAAATCCTGCCTTTCAAAAAATGGTGGAAGAAGGACATTTAGCGCATTATGAAAGCGAAATTCAGTTTGTATCTGATCATTTCGATGAGTGGATATCGGAGTGATAAAGTAATTACACAATCCAGGAGAGTTCATTGAAAGCGATCGATCGCCTTTTAACGTGATTTTGTTTGAGCAGACAATCATGAATCATGAATAGAATATATTCATATTTCGACCTGCGCAGATGAGCATATAACTTGCTCTCTGCGCTTTTTTTGATGCTGTTTTCGATCGGTATTGCGTGTCTTTTTTACCACGATTTTGTCGGACGGGCAGACCCCATTTATGTTACAATAGGTGGACTGATAAGAGCGGAAGGAGAGAAAGATACGACGATGCGGATGTCGAATATGCACCATTTTACAGAACATCATCGTTATGTGACTTACCGGGAATTTAGCTTAAGCGAGTTGGATCAGAAGATGCTGTCCCATGTGTATCAGCCAATGGTGGGGGCATTTGCGATCGGCATGTATCAGCTTCTCTGCCAGCATGTAGCATCGGACAAGACGGGGTATTCAGCAATAGATGCGCAGCGCCGGTTGTTCCTGCTTCTTGGATTGGAGCCAAGTGAGAAGGGGCGTACGTATTTTATAGAGCAAGCCTCCAAGCTTGAAGCTGTGGGTTTGTTGAACACGTCAAGAGTGATGCTGCCTGATATGGACGATTGTATGTATGAGTATGAGATGCAGTGTCCGCTGTCTCCGAAGGAATTTTTTGAGACACAGCATTTGACGCTTCTCTTGCGGGATAAGGTCGGCAAATATGCGGTGCTATCCTTGCGCCAGCAGTTTACGACGGATGATCCCTATGAAGGAGTCGCCTCCAATATGCAGCGGGAGAACATATCTGTTCCTTTCTATGAACTGTTCCGATTAAATACGCATGTCATTGATTTCGAGCTGGAACAGGCGCTTCAAGAAGTAGCCCCGAGCAGAACGATAATTTCAGATTCCGATCCAGAATCCGTTGATATCAATTATGCAGATATTATTATGCGGTTCCCGAAGCAATCCTTTAATCGGAAGTTCGTAGAACAACTTCGATACAATAAAGAAAGTATGGGCACTATTAATTACGTTGTCCGCAAGTTCGAGCTGACTCTGCAGGAGCTGTGCCGCTTGCTGGATGAAGACGGTGTCTTCTCGCAGGATGGGGTAGTTGCACTGGAGGAGCTTCAGCACCGAGCCCACCTTCACTTCCGTCAGAACAAGCGAAGAAGCGAACATCGCGAGCGAGTGCAGCATCGGATTGAGCAGAAGGAGCAAGTGAAGGAAGAGCATGAAGAGGAAGTCGCGGTGCAAATGGAATTCTATGTAGAAGTGCCGCCGCAATTCCGTGATAAATGCGATATTCATCAATACAATATGCTGCTTCGCAATACACCGTATACGCAGCTGCTTGAGAAGTTCTTCCCGGGTGCTGTTCCGGACTCATTCCTTGATATGTTTACCAAGATGGACTTGAATTATAAGATGCCTGATGAGGTTATCAATGTTCTTATTCATTATTTGATGACGATGCTGGTAAGCGGATCGGAGCACAGATTGAACCGGAACTTCGTTGAGGCGATTGTGTCCAATATGCTGGTCAAGCAGATTCGTACGTATGAACAAGCAGTTACGTATACGCGTGAGCAGACGCAGGTGAATGGAGCAGGCCGAACACAAGCCTCTCGTGCAGATGCAAGCAGACAGCCTCGTTCGCGCAACCGTTATAATAACAAAGCCGCCAAGCCTTCGATTCCGGTCGTGCAGCCTAGTGGAGCGGGAGCTGGATCAGGATTGTCGCCTGAGGAGCTGGAGCGCGCACGTGAGTTAGCGCGACGTTTGGATGAAGGGCGCGTATAATTGAGCTAAATCAGAATGGAGGTGCGAAGTATGGAATCAATCGGAGATATATTGAAGCAATTGCCGGTTAATGCCCGCAGAGCTCAAGCGGAACAAAAAATTGAAAAGCTGCTTACTGATCCGCAGGTCATGCAATTTCGCTCCAAGTATCCAGAGCTGACGGAACGCGACCTTCGCATCAATATGAACAAGCTGTATCAGTATGTAACGGAATATGGCCATTGTTCCCATTGTCCGGGCTTGGATCAATGCCCAAATGACTTCCATGGCCATTACACGATGTTGAGCGCTGACAACTTGAATGGGCACAATTTTATCTATGATCGGAAGGTGCCCTGCAAGAAGCTGCTGGCAAGTGAACGCCAGCAGGCGATTCATAATCGAGTACGCTCCTTCTATGTGGACGAGACTGCATTGAAGCGGGGGTATTCGGCATCCGAAATACTAGAGAATGATATTGAACGGACGCCTGCTGTTTTGAGCATCATTGAATATATTGAGAAGACGAAGAGTGAAGGCTTAATGCCAGAGGGACTGTATCTCGTAGGATCGTTCGGAACCGGCAAGACCTTCTTGATGAGCTATGTATTGTATGAGCTTGCCCGTGCCAACTATACGGGGGTTATCGTGTATATGCCTGAGTTCGTGGAAGAGCTCAAGTCGATGTTCCAGGAGCCGCAAAGGCTGCGTGAGACCATTGAGATGATGAAGGAAACCGATCTGCTCGTGTTCGATGATATTGGTGCTGAGAATATAACGCCATGGGTTCGGGATCATGTGCTTGGCTCGATCTTGAATTATCGGATGAACCGCAAGCCTACGTTCTATACGTCGAATTATGATATGGAAGCCTTGCAGAAGCACTTTAGCTTCACTCGTGAAGGTGAGGATGTCCATAAGGCCGAGCGACTGATGAATCGGATTGCTCCATTTGTCAAAGAGGTGCACGTACAAGGTCGGAACAAGCGTGGTAAGTAAAGTTGAATATCCAATGAATGTTGTATACGAGCCTTGTTTCAGTGGCTCCATACAAATTACAATAAAGCCCGGCCGCATCTAGTGCGAGCCGGGCTTATTTCACGAGCTGTGGATACCACTGTGGTGCGTTCCATGAAGGGAACGCACCGTAGCCAGGGTTAGGAGATGATGAACTTCACGATAACCATGCCGAAGAAGACAACCGTCATAAATCCGGCCATTGCACCGAACCCGAACATCAGATCGGAGAAATCGTTGCGCGGTTCCTCGTTCACATGCTCACGCGGATCAATTGCTCTCGCTTCCATCAAGGGGCCTCCTATCTTACATGTCTGTTGCAATGACGTATGTCATGGCAGCGACAGGTATTTTCACCCAATTTCTTATCGTTTTTAGTATACCGAACTGCGTCGTTACTGTAAAGACAGCGCTCTCTTAGGATGTGACAAATTGGATGCAAAAATGAGGTGCACATTTCACATAAAACCTTGAACTGTGGTATACTTTACATGTTGACTCAAATTGTAAGCTTCTCACATAAAGGAGGAACCAAATATGGCTATCGTTAACGTATCCGACCAAACGTTCAAGACTGAAGTTGAAGGTCAGCAAGGCGTTGTATTGGTCGATTTTTGGGCGCCATGGTGCGGCCCTTGTAAAATGCTTGCTCCTATTCTTGATGAATTGGAAAGCGAAGTAAACGGTCAAGCGACTGTTGCAAAAGTGAACGTGGATGAGAATCCTGAATCCGCATCTCGCTTTGGCGTAATGAGCATCCCTACAATCATCGTGTTCAAGGACGGCCAACCTGTTGATAAGGTTGTAGGCTTGAACTCCAAGGATGCATTGAAGAACTTGATCAGCAAGCATCAATAATCGAGTTTGTCCACAGAGGACAACCTATAGAAGGTCTGTTCTGTTGCGGAACAGCTTGAATGAGCTTGATGTGTCGAAGCACAAGCTATAGATTGCCAGCCCTTCCCGTTGTGGGAGGGCTTTTTCTTATGTCTCCGCTCGTATACAATAGGATCATATATTCGTATTATAGAAGAAAGGGGGAGGACGATGAGCGAAATAGACAACAACCAATCCAATTGGCGGGCAGTTCGCTGGAAGGAGCGTTGGAACGAACGTTATTCAACGGACGAGCAGCAGGAGCTGTCGCCAGAGGAACTTGCAGAACGGGAACAGGCATTGGAACGAATCCGCAATAAGCTGGCTTTGCTTCCTGATTCGCCAGGATGCTATCTTATGAAGAACCATGAGGGAACCATTATTTATGTTGGTAAGGCCAAAGTGTTGAAGAACCGAGTGCGTTCTTATTTCAATGGCAGTCATGACGGCAAGACGCAGCGGCTGGTCTCGGAAATTCGCGACTTTGAATATATCGTCACTTCCAGTAACATGGAAGCCCTCATTTTGGAATGTAATCTAATTAAGCAGCATCATCCTAGATATAATGTGCTGCTCAAGGATGATAAGACGTTCCCATATATTAAAATTACGAATGAGCGCCATCCACGGCTTGAGGTTACACGTCGTGTGCTGAAGGACAAAGCGAAGTATTTCGGCCCATACCCGAACTCCTTCGCTGCAACGCAGACGAAGAAGCTGCTTGATCGCTTATATCCGCTTCGCAAATGCAATACATTGCCGGATCGAGTGTGCTTGTACCACCATATTGGACAATGCCTTGCGCCTTGTGTATACGAGGTAACAGAGGCACAGTATGAAGAGATGGTGCAGGAGATCGCGAAGTTCTTAAGCGGTGGACATGAGGAGATTAAAAAGGAACTGCAGCGGAAGATGGAAGAAGCTGCTGAAGAGATGCAATTCGAGCGTGCTAAGGAATATCGGGATCAGTTGATAGCGATTCGTGCCATTATGGAAAAGCAGAACATTAATACGTCTGATCAGCTTGACCGCGACGTATTTGGCTTTGCCGTAGATAAAGGCTGGATGTGCGTTCAAATTCTATATGTTCGACAAGGCAAAATGATCGAACGGCATGCAACCAAATTCCCATTCTATGGGGAACCTTATGCAGACTTTATGTCGTTCATTACCCAATATTATAGTGAGAACCCTGCGCTGCCGAAGGAAATACTGCTCCCTGATTCGGATCGCCTTGGACTATTCTCTCGCGAGGAAGATGGAGGAGAGAAGGACTCGGGCAGCTTAGACCCTGATGCCGGTGAGAACGCGCAAGATGCTGCAATTCAGGATGAGCATGAACCTATGCAGGCGGAGTCTATCGATGAGGAAGCGGATAGCGGCTCTGATGGCAGTATAGCGGGTGCTGAGGAGCTTCAGCAGTGGCTGAACGTCAAAGTGCACATTCCGAAGCGCGGGCTGAAGAAGCAGATGATTTCGATGGCGATGGAAAATGCGCGTGTTGCGCTCGATGAGAAGTTCAAGATGCAGGAACGCAATGAGGATCGTACGTTGCGTGCTGCTGAACGACTCGGAGCAGCGCTTAGCATCGACAATGCCCGCCGTATTGAGGCTTTTGACAACTCGAATATTCAAGGCTCAGACCCGGTATCGGCTATGGTGGTCTTTATCGACGGCAAGCCCGCGAAGAAAGAATACCGGAAGTACAAGGTACGCACAGTGCAAGGGCCGGATGATTATGAAACGATGCGCGAGGTCATCCGCAGACGGTATGAGCGGGTCTTGAAAGAACAGCTCGACATGCCTGATCTGATTATTGTGGACGGAGGGAAAGGCCAGATGTCCGCTGCACTTGATGTGCTGGAGAACGAGCTTGGATTGACGATACCAGTGTGCGGTCTGGTGAAGGACAATAAGCATAAGACAGCGCAATTGATGGCGGGTGATCCGCCTGAAATTGTGGCACTTGGACGAGACAGCCAAGAATTCTATATGCTGCAGCGCATTCAGGAGGAAGTTCACCGCTTCGCAATCTCGTTCCATCGGGAGCGGCGTGCGAAGTCTATGGTCGCGTCAGCGCTCGATTCAATTCCAGGTATAGGCGAGAAGCGGCGCAAGCATCTGTTGAAGCATTTCGGATCATTGAAGAAGATTCGCGAGGCTTCGATCGAACAATTGCGCGAGGCAGGGATCGGAGAGAAACTTGCTCAAACGATTCTGGATGCCTTGCGATCAGATAGTGCTCAGCTTACACCTGATGGACTCCTTGATACAGAGGATCAGCCGGATGGAAGCGAGCGTGAGCATGAACCGAACAATAGCGCCGATTAGCCTCGGTGGTATGTGCTGAAATGCTCTAATAAGATCGACGATATCAGAAGTATGGAACATGACTGAGGCCTTGGCTCACTGGCTGCCTCAGTCATGTTTTTTTGTAGAGGGCTCTCCGAACGAAGCACCCACTGCGCATTATCTCTTATTCGCAGGCTTCATCCCTACGGCAAATACGGTAAAGCCTAATCTTTTATAGTATGGAACGAGTTCTTCTTCACAGAAAAACTGAAGATGCAGGTTATGATTGCTGCACTGCTCCATTAGCAACCGACTGATTGCAGTTCCAATCCCTTGGCCTCGATAGTCTGGATGAACGCCCAGCCCACACAAGTACGCATTTATTATCCCATCTGAAATAATTCTTCCCGTGCCGATCAACTGATCCTCATGATAGGCGTAAATAGCGCAGTAGCTTTGCTGCATCGCCTTTAACAGCTTTTCTTGTGACAGCCCCAAATAAGTGTTCCATTGAAGATATTCATACAACTCATATATCTCCTCTGGTGTGGGAAGTTCCGATTCATATCGAATTTCCATTGTACAACCTACACCCCCTATCTCAACATAGCTAAATGATGCACTTCCCGCACGTTTCCCGCAAGTGATCAAGTGTGATCTTGTTGATAGTGAAACATGAGTGAATTGATCTTCCTCATACCAATCTTCTTGCAATCGAACAAAAAGACGTCACTTGGCGAACAAATACACCCCCATACCTGGATGAGCGAGAGGATGTTCAAACAAAGTCCCCCCCAATGAGAAACAGCCTTCCGTGTAAAAACGCTTACATCTCATCTACAATGATACCTACGATGTGCCCATCAATTCGAGCTGTGCTATAGAAAGAGCCGATCATCCAGTCTCAACATTATCGTACGGCAGCGCCTGTTGCACTGCAACCTATGATCACGAACAACAAAGAAAGGAACGAAGCCCCTATGGAAATGAGAAAAAAACGATCGTTTTCGCTTCGCATGCATTCTGCCGTGCCTTACTTATTCATCATGCCATGGATAATCGGCTTTCTCGCATTCACCCTCGGTCCACTCATTTTTTCTTTCATTATCAGCTTCTTTGATTGGCCAATTGTTGGGGAGAAGACGTTTGTCGGCTTGGATAACTTTATTAACATGTTCACGGATGATCCGTTATTCTGGACATCATTGACGGTTACGGTGAAGTTCGCCATTATATTTGTGCCCGTTAACATTCTAATTGCGCTTGGACTTGCGATACTGCTGAACCGCAACGTGCGGGGCAGTGGATTTTTCCGTACAGCGTTCTATGTACCTTCCGTTATTTCCGGTGTCGCGCTGGCGATGATTTGGTCGTGGGTGTACGACGGAGAATATGGAATTTTGAACTATGCCTTATCGCTGATTGGAGTAGAAGGGCCGAACTGGCTGAACGACCCGAAATGGTCTCTCGTAGCGATGGTGTTCGCCAGCCTGTGGGGACAGGGTTCCATGATGCTCATTTTCTTGGCGGGGCTTAAGAACATCCCTCGTGAGCTGTATGAGGCTTCCGCCATTGATGGTGCAGGGACGGTATCGCAATTTTTCCGGATTACGCTGCCTATGCTTAGTCCGACCATCTTATTTAACTTGATTACAACGATTATTTCTGCGTTCCAACAATTGACGCTCGCATTGGTGTTGACGGGTGGAGGCCCGCTCAATTCCACGTATTTCTATGCGATGTATATGTACGAAAATGCCTTCAAATATTCCAAGATGGGCTACGCTTCTGCGAATGCATGGTTCATGTTCGCGATTGTGCTTGTTCTGACGATGCTCGTGTTCCGCTCTTCGTCGGCATGGGTGTATTACGAAGGTGAAATGAAGGGCGGCAAAGGCTGAGGAGGGGGAGATTCTGATGAAAAAAATAATAACTTACGCACTGCTCATCTTTTTTACCGTGTTGTTCTTGGCGCCCTTCTATTGGATGCTCTCAACATCATTGAAGTCGCCCGAAGAATTGTTCTTGTTCCCACCGCAATGGATTCCGAGTACCTTGAATTTCGGCAACTTTGCAAAAGCATGGAATTCACAGCCGTTTGACGTGTTTTTACAAAATTCATTGATTGTATCGGTTATGTCACTTATTGGTCAGGTTGTATCCTCAGCACTGGTTGCTTATGGATTCGCCAGATTCCGGTTCAAGGGCAGCAAAGTATTATTCATTATTTTGCTAGCATCCATGATGATTCCTTGGGAAGTGACGATGATTCCGCTGTATATGGAGTTTAACGCACTTGGTTGGATCAATACGTTGAAGCCGTTGATTGTTCCTTCTTTCTTCGGCTCAGCATTCTATATTTTCCTGCTTCGTCAGTTCATTATGACGATTCCGCCGGAACTAGAGGAAGCAGCCCGTATCGATGGCGCTAATCCGCTGCAATCGTTCATACGTCTCATTGTGCCGCTCATGGCTCCAGCATTGATTCTGGTTGCGGTGTTCAACTTCCTCGGCACATGGAACGACTATTTGGGTCCGCTCATTTTCTTGAACGATCAGAGCAAGTACACGCTGACGCTGGGCTTGTCGCAGTTCAAAGGGATGTATGAGGTGAAGATGGATGCGATCATGGCCGTAACAAGCATGATTTGCTTGCCACCGCTTGCGATTTTCTTCGCAGCACAGCGTTATATCGTAACGGGAATTGCAACAACAGGCATGAAGGGCTAACAACTTGAGCACATAACGCAGATAACGGAGGGATTATGAATGACGCAGCAGATAGATGTATTTGGCCTGAAAGGCAAGACAGCGATCATTACAGGAGGAGCATCCGGTATCGGACGTGCTACGGCACAATGCTTGGCGCGCTTCGGAGCGAATGTAGTTATCGCTGATATTGGGGAAAAGCAAGGGCAGGAGACAGTCGAAGAGATTCGGAATGCTGGCGGAGAAGCACAGTTTGCGTCCTGCAATGTAACGAAGGCCGAAGACTGTGAGCGTGCAGTTCGCATGACGCAGGAATGGTATGGAGGCATTGATATTCTGTTTAATAATGCAGGCGTCATTCGCCGCAAGACGGTCGTTGAGCTGGAGGAACAGGATTGGGATTTGGTCATAGACGTGTCCCTGAAGGGGGCATACCTGCTGTCTAAATACGCGATTCCGGTAATTGCTGCTGGAGGAGGCGGGAGCATTATTAATACAGGTTCCGGATGGGGCTTGAAGGGCGGCGACCAAGCTGCGGCGTATTGTGCTGCGAAGGCAGGGGTTGTGAACTTGACCAAGGCGATGGCGATTGACTTTGGCAAGGACAATATTCGTGTCAACTGCGTATGTCCGGGCGATACAGATACGCCGCTGCTGCGTGAAGAGGCGGTTCAGCTGGCTGTTGAAGAAGGAGCATTCCTTGCTTCCTCCGCGGTAGGAAGACCTTTGGAGCGCATTGGTACACCGCAGGATATTGCGAATGCTGTGCTGTTCTTGGCTAGTGATCTGTCCCAGTGGGTTAGCGGCAGTGTATTGGTTGTGGATGGCGGAGGACTGGCGTAACACTTGATCCGAATTATGAAGGGAGAGAACGTAGGTCATGAAGGAACGTCAATCGAATGTGCACCCTTATATTCCGAACACGGTTCCGGAAGTCAAAGCTCAGATGATGCAGGAGATCGGCATTGCAAATATCGACGAGCTGTATCGGGATATTCCGGAGCATTTGCGGATGCAGTCAAAGATGGAGATGCCGCCAGCATTGAATGAGTATGAGCTGAAGCGTCATATTGAACGACTGCTTGCGGCGAATGTGAGTACTTCGCAGGCAACGAGTTTCTTGGGTGGAGGCTGCTGGCAGCATTTCGTGCCTGCTGTATGCGATGAGATCAATCAACGATCGGAATTCGTAACAGCCTACGCGGGAGAGCCTTACGAGGATCATGGACGATTCCAGGCCTTGTTCGAATACCAGAGTCTTGTCGCTGAACTGGTTGATATGGATGTCGTCAACGTACCGACATTCGACTGGCCGCAGGCTGCTTCGACCGCAATGCGAATGGCTGCCAGAATGACAGGGCGTACAGAGGTGCTCGTGCCGGAGATTCTCTGCCCTGATAAGCGCATGATTATTGAAAATTATTTGCATCCACAAATCCGCGTCATCACAGTTCAAGCCGAGTCGGATAGCGGGCTTCTGGATTTGAACGATCTAAAGAGCAAGCTGTCTGATCAGACAGCAGCTGTCTATATAGAAAACCCGAATTATTTCGGTATTATTGAGCAGCAAGGCGAGGAAATTAGCCGCTTAGCTCATGAATATGGGGCTATCAGCTTAGTAGGCGTTGATCCGATATCACTTGGGGTTCTGACACCGCCAAGCGGCTATGGCGCAGATATCGTATGTGGCGATTTGCAGCCGCTCGGTATTCGTATGAACTACGGAGGTGGCCAGTCAGGATTTATCGCAACTCATGATGATGAGCGGTTCGTCATGGAATACCCATCCCGCCTGTTCGGCATCGTGCCGACCGTTGTAGAAGGCGAGTATGGCTTCGGTGACGTTGCCTATGAACGTACCTCCTTCGCACAGCGCGAGCAGGGCAAGGAGTCTGTAGGCACACAGACGGCACTATGGGGGATTACGGCAGGCGTATATTTGGCCTTGCTTGGCCCACATGGCATGCGCGAAGTTGGCGAGACGATTATGCAGAAATCCCGCTATGCAGCGAATGCATTGAACGCATTGCCTGGCGTAAATCTGCGTTATGAAAATTCCTTCTTCAAGGAGTTCGTCATTGACTTTACCGCAACAGGCCGGACGGTGAGTGAGATCAATGAATACTTGCTTACCAAGAACATCTTTGGCGGTCTGGATTTGTCCAGTACGTTCCCTGAACTTGGACAGAGCGCGTTGTTCTGTGTCACTGAGGTCATGTCGAAGGAACAGATCGATCATCTGGTGGAAGAGCTTCGAGCTGTGCTGAGTGCGGATGCTGAGCAGGAAAATGGTTCGCTTGCAGGAGTAGCTGCAGCAGGGAGTTCGGAGACAGTGAATATGGCAGAGGGGGTGTGACAAGCGATGCAACAAATCGTTCGGAAGGATCGTACAGTCAGACAATTTCATCAAGCGAAATGGGATGAACCGGTAATATTTGAACTGCATCGAGAAGGAGAGCGAGGCGTTCTCGTTCCAGAAGCGGAGCAGGAGCTTGTCGAAGCTGTAGGTGATGTCGTATCAAGCATTCCAGCCTCGATGCAGCGAGCCAAAGCGCCGCAGCTGCCTGAGATCGGTCAGGCCAAGGTGCTTCGCCATTACTTGCGCTTGTCGCAGGAGACACTCGGCAGTGATCTAAATGTAGAAATCGGTCAGGGAACCTGCACGATGAAATATATTCCGCGCGTTAATGAACTGCTCGTTCGCAATCCACAGCTGACGGAGCTGCATCCGTTGCAGGATGTAAGCACGGTACAGGGCATGCTGGAAATCACCTATCGACTGGATGAGGCAATGCGTGAGATTTCGGGCATGGACTCCTTCTCCTTCCAGCCTGGAAGCGGAACACAAGCATTGTTCGCAATGGCCTCCATCGTACGTGCGTATCATGAGGCGAATGGAGAAGGCGAGCAGCGTGATGAGATTATTACAACGATCTTCTCTCATCCTTCTCAAGCAGCAACCGCAGCGGTGAAGGGATATAAGATCATTACCCTGCATCCAGACGAGGATGGATTCCCGGATATTGAGAAGCTCAAGCAGGCGGTATCGAATCGAACAGCAGGCTTCGTGGTAGCGAATCCTGAAGATACAGGGATCTTTAATTCACGCATTAAAGAGTTCACGGACATTGTACATGCGGCAGGAGGCATTTGCTATTACGACCAAGCTAACGCGAACGGCCTTCTTGGCATCGCTCGTGCGAAGGAAGCGGGATTTGATATGTGCTTCTTCAATCTGCACAAGACTTTCGCGGCGCCTCATATGTGCGGCGGCCCTGCGGCAGGCGCTCTGGGCGTTACTGAGCAGCTAAAGCCATTTTTGCCCGGCCCAATTGTTGAACGTGTTGGCGATCAATTCGTGCTTCGCTCGAATCAAGAGCTGAGCATTGGCAAGGTCAGAAGCTTCCATGGCGTTGCGCAGACGATTGTTCGGGCGTATGCTTGGATTCGCAGCTTGGGGGCAAGAGGACTGCGGGATGTTGCGGAAATTGCGGTATTGAACAATAACTATTTGTACCATAAAATATTACAGATTTCTGGCGCAAGCGCTCCATATGTCAAAGGGGGACGGCTTGAGCAGGTACGCTATAGCTGGGAGCAGCTGACGCGTGAGACAGGAGTAACGACCGAAGACATTCAGCGCAGAATGTGTGATTTCGGCTTACATTACTGGACGAGTCATCATCCTTATATTGTACCGCAGCCATTCACCTTGGAACCAACGGAATCATACTCTAAGGATGACTTGGATGAATATATTCAAGCGTTAGCCCATATTGCAGAAGAAGCTCGCAGCGTACCGGAGATCGTCAAGTCAGCACCACATCACAGCACGGTACATCGGAATATCGAGGAATCGCTGGATGAACCGGCTGAATGGTGCATTACATGGCGAGCTTACTTGAAGAAGACGGGACAGGCGAATGGTCTGCCGGATAAGGAGTAAAGGATGTCGGCAATGATTACATTTGATATTCAGCACATTCCATTTAGCCGATTTGGATCTTTTCTGACGGTATCGCATTTGCCGCAGAATGGCAAGCGAGAGGAAGGCTTGTATTTGCGCACCGTTCGCGGTGGTGACGAGACGAGCGGTGCAGTATTCCGCCTAGAGCTGGTAGCTGGCGGCGAGGTTGTACCTTATTCAGTTCATAGCGCGCCATCCTCCTTAACCCTTATTGGAGAAGGCGGACAAGGGAAGGCGGAACTATGCCTGTCGGAGCCGGAAGCGATGCGGATACGTGTGCGCGAAGCGGGAATCCGTCTGACATTAGTTGCGGGTACTTATGATTATGTGCTTCCACGTCAGGATGGACGTTACGAGGTGAATCATTTTACCACGGAAATGCGCTTTATGTTGACTTCGCTTCAAGGGAGGCTTACGGTCGATGCTCCATGGGAACGTTCCAGATGCAAATATGCGGTGGTGGAATGCTTCCCAGGTGGGGGTAACCAAGACAAAGCAGCTGAAGCAGAGCTCATGCTTGAAGAGTATCGGATAGAGCCGCCATCCATTCGTCCATTCGAGTCGCTGGTTTCCTTCGACGAGGCTGCTGCCAGCGTGGAGAAGGAATTTGCTGTATGGCTCGATAAGAGTCTGCCTGCTGCCTTGGAAGAGTTGGAACAGGCGCGCATCTTGGCTGCATACATCACATGGTCCTGTGTGGTGCCTGAGGCCGGTCATTTGTCTCGTCCCGCGATGTACATGTCGAAAAATTGGATGACGAACATTTGGAGCTGGGATCATTGCTTTAATGCAATGGCGCTCGCGGCGATTCAGCCAGAGCTGGCTTGGGATCAGTTCATGATCATGTTCGACAAGCAGGATGAATCTGGTCAGCTTCCGGACTTCGTCAATGACAAGTACGCCTTGTGGAATTGCTGCAAGCCGCCTATCCATGGCTGGACGCTGCGCTGGATGATGGAGCGTAATGAGTGGTTCAGCCATGCCGATCGCTTGCGTGAAATCTATGGACCGCTTGCACAGTGGAGCAAATGGTGGATGAATTGCCGTGATGATGATCGGGACGGGATACCCCAGTACAATCACGGCAATGACAGCGGCTGGGATAATAGCACGATTTTCCGCAGTGTGGGACCTATTGAGAGTCCGGATTTATCTGCTTATTTAACTATCCAATTCGAGGTTCTTGCGGAGATTGCCGATCAATTGGGCAAGCCATACGAGGCGCAGGAATGGCGCAATGCTGCGGATAGCCTGCTCGGACGCATGCTGGAGCATTTCTGGCATGACGGCCAGTTCAAGGCGGTTCGTTCAGGCACACATGAGCCGGCGCAAGGAGACAGCTTGATTCCGTTTATGCCGATCTTGCTAGGTGATCGTCTGCCGGAATCGGTGCGCCAAGCGCTTGTGAAGGCAGTTGCCGATGAAGAGCGGTTCTTCAGTCCGAATGGATTCGCCACAGAAAGCCTGAACAGTCCGTTCTATGAACCGGACGGCTATTGGCTTGGGCCAATCTGGGCTCCAGTCATGATGCTGCTGATCGACGGATTGCAGCGCAGTGGGGAGCGTGGAGTGGCACAAGAAGCAGCAACGCGATTCTGCCGCATGGCTGCTCGCAGCGGCATGGCAGAGAATTTTGATGCACAGACAGGGTGCGGACTTCGTGATCGGGCATTTACGTGGACGTCGAGTGTGTTCCTCATACTAGCGAATGAATATGTAATGCAGCCAGCTCAATAGACGAGGTGGAACAGGCTCCCTGCCGCTTAGCGCGTAAGGGAGCTGTTTTGTTATCTTTGTCATCTTCCCGCCTATTCGATGTCTGGATGAGGACAAATCGGTGCTTCCGTCTCCATTGTCAGATTAAAATTGGTTATGATACACTTCTGATACATCAACGCTTCGCAGCATCATGACTAGTTCAATAAGCAACAGGGGATGATTCCTATCGCACCGCCACGTGAAACTCTTACTGGATTAACCCATGTGACACAATCGGGTGTCTTGCATCGGCTACAGCAATGGATGGCCAATATGCCGCCCAATCCGAGGCGAAGCCTTCGCTTAAAGCTCGTGCTGTTCTTCTTGGCAGCATCACTGCTTCCGCTCATGATTCAGGGCGTGCTATCCTATCAACAATCCTCACGCCTTCTGCAAGAGCAGTTCGGCAAATACGGTCAGAACAGTGTTAATCAGCTGCAGTATCAGCTGGATACGGAATTAAATCAGATGAGCATGATTGCGGGTTATATTTATTCATATTTGCTTAATCCATATAAGAGCGTCATCAATGCGGAGATTCCGAAGACGTATTCGCAAGTGCAGGATAAGAACAACATGGAAGATTTCTTGAAAGCGCTTAAAAGACTGCATGATCGCGGGATATTCATTATTACGAAATCTGGCTATTATTACGGGGACAGCATCTTGAATGTGGATGTTCTGGTTGAACAGCCATGGTGGAAGCGGATACCTGCCGATCATGCAGGAGAGTATTGGGCAGGATTCTACCCTCCACTGCATTATCGCGATGAGAAGGATACACCGGATCAGAAGCTGCTTGGCTTGGTTGTGCCGATCCGCAATCAGGCAGGGCCTTTGCAGGACAGCAAAATCCTTATTGAAATGAAGGCAGATAAGCTGATCGAACTGTTCCGTATGTTCGAACAGGATACGAAGTCGATTGTGACGGTGCAAAGTGCAAGTGGTCAGACGATCTATCACTCGCCGGGCAATTATACTGCGCAAGAAAATGATATCGTGTGGAAGCAGAACTTGAAAATAAATGATTGGACAATAGAAGCTAGACTTCCCTATGAATATTTTAATCAGCCATCAAGTGTTATCAAGTCTTATACCTTACTTGGTTTAGGCTTGTCAGGCTTTCTCGCTCTTCTGCTTGCTTACTTGTTCTCCACTCGTGTAACGGGCAGGATTAAGCGAATCAAGGAATCGATGAACTCCGCAGGAGCTGGTCGCTGGAAGACCCGAATCCAAGTTCAGGATGAGGATGAGCTGGGGACGCTTGCGAATAGCTTCAATAAGATGATCGGACAGATCGAAGAGCTTGTGAAGGAAATAGCGGCTAAGGAGCAGCTCAAGAAGGAAGCTGAATTGCGAGCATTTCATTATCAGATCAATCCCCATTTATTGTTCAATACATTGAACTCCATACAGTGGAAGGCTAGGCTGCAGGGCAATGATGATATAAGGAAAATGATCGCACACTTAACAATCGTGTTAGAAGCCAACTTAGACGTGACGCGTGAACTGGTTCCGATATCAAAAGAGCTGGAGCTTATTGATCATTTTCTGCAAATCCAGCAGGTTCGTTATGAAGGTGAATTTATATATGAGTCTGAAATTGCTCCAAGTGCGCTGGCAGCAGTCATCCCGCGTATGAGCTTGCAGCCGCTGTTTGAGAATATCTTTTTCTACGCCTTCGAGGATGGGTATGGCACAATAACACTCCGCCTAGTAGATACTGGGTCAGAGCTGCATTTAACCTTATCGGACAATGGCAAAGGGATGAGCGAAGAGCGTCGAGTCTCTCTGCTGCAAGCTCCGAAAGACCACAATCAGAGACATGGTCTCGGGATGTACAATGTGGATCAGAAGTTCAAGCTGCACTTTGGTTCCGAATATGGATTAAGCATAGAATCCCAGTTAGGAAGCGGTACAACGATTGCGATACGCTGGCCCAAAAAGGAGGAAGAATCCAATGACAGACAACCCTATTAAAGTGCTGATCGCGGATGATGAGAGCATTGTTCGCAGAGGCTTGATGGCAACGGTAAATTGGAGCAGATTCAACATGGTAGTCGTAGCCGATGCCCCAAATGGTCAGAAGGCATGGGAAGCATTCCTTCTCCATGAGCCGGAGGTTGTCATTACGGATATCGTGATGCCGGAGATGGATGGAATCGAACTCGCCAAGCGAGTGAAGGAAAAGTCGCCGCATACTCGGGTCTTGCTGCTGAGCTGTCATCGAGATTTCGAATATGCACAAAAGGGAATGATGCTTGGGGCTTCCGGCTATTTGTTGAAAACGGCTTTCGAAGATGAGGAACTGGATTATTATCTTCAAAAGTTCGGGGAGGAGCTGGCTGGGAGTTCGGAGCCTCCTCCAGCGGTTCGCACTGCAAATTCTAACGAAGAGGATGCACAGTGGAATGCGGCGTTCTATGCCTGGTTATGCGGCTTCCGCAACAACTTCCAAGGCGAGCTGAAGCTGCGCTGGGAGACGCAATGGTATTGGTTGAATGAACCTCATGAGATTATATTGGTTAAAATATTCGACAGTTCCGAGCAATCGCTCCCTGCCGCTATCAAATCATCCAACCGTGGAGGGGAGTACTGGAAGTATCTTGGCGATAAGCTGCTGCAAGAAACGGAAGGCCCGTGCGCCTATATTCCCTGCGGTGTAGATCGATGTTTTTATTTCTATCGTCCTACAGCTCGCCTGAAGGTGGAACGGCTGTTGAAAGAGAGCAAAGCATCTTGTCCGCAGCTGCATTGGAGCAGTCGTGGCCCGTTAAAGGGCATGGACGGCTGGCTGGAGGCGGTTCAGGAGCTGCACCGAGCGGCGGAGTTGGAGCGCAAATTTGAGCTGCGAGTCAATTCATGGCCGGAAACGGTGATGCGATCGGTGCTCTTGGTAGCAGAGAATGTGAGTGAGCCTTGGTCCGTCAGTGATGTAGCACATCGAGTTGGATTGAGTCGAAGTCATTTCAGTACTTTATTTAAGAAGGTAACCGGAGAGAATTTTGTCTCCTTCTTATACCGTATGCGGCTTAAGACAGCGCAGGATTTGCTTCTGAATACAACGATGACGCTGCAGGATATCGCAGAACGGATCGGCATGGTGGATGGAAAATATGTTAGCAAATGGTTCAAACGCTGCTGTGGAATGACACCGAGTCAATACCGAAGCGGACAAAAGGGAGAACATTTTGCTCAAAAATGACGAAGGGCGTACGATATTACGCCCTTTCACCGAACAAAATCACCCCATATTCGGAACAATTCGCCGTTTTGAAAACGCTTTATTGTCTTTAAAGTGAAGGTATGTTTGAGATGCAACCATTTGGGGGGAATGAGCAAGATGAAGAGAACGTCAAGATTGGTTATTCTGTTAACGGTCTTTGCACTTATGCTTGCTGGCTGTGGCGGAGGATCTGGAGAACAAGGTTCCTCCTCCGGGGAAGACAAGGGGAAACAAACCGTTTTGCGTTTTGCAACATGGGATACTGGAGAGAAGCTGAAGGTTCAAGAAAATATCGCGAAGGCGTTCGAAAAATCCCATACAGGCGTCAAAGTACAAATTGAACCTTATGCAGACGGCTTCGATCAGAAGCTGGCGGCATCGTTCGGTGCGAGCAACCCGCCTGATGTGATGTTGATGTGGGATTTCCCAACATACCATTCGAACTTGGAGCCGCTGGATGCCTTTACGGAGAAAGATGCAAGCCTGAAATTAGACGATATATACGATGGCTTGTTCAATTATGTGAAGGTAGATGGCAAGACCTATGGTATGCCTGCGGGCTTCACGACACGGGCTATGTATTACAACAAGAAAGTGTTCGACGCAATGGGAGTCCCATATCCGAAAGATGGCTGGACGTGGGATGACTTCAAGGATATTGCAACGAAGCTGACAGATAAATCGAAGAAGCAGTATGGATTCGGTGTCCGTGCTGAGAACGACCCGTATGACCTGCAAGGATTCATCTGGAGTAATGGGGGCAGCTTCATCAGCGAAGACGGCAAGACGATTGAAGGCATTATGAACGGGCCGGATACGGTAGCGGCTGTTCAAATGTTCGGGAATATGGTGAAGGACGGATACGGAGTCCTCGTAGGAGGAAAAACGCAGCTTGGCGGTAACGACATCTTCAAAGCTGGTAAAATCGGAATGTGGGAGAGCGGTGTATGGCCGCTAGACGGGTTTAAGGAAGCGAAGGTTGATTTCGGTACTGTTGAAATGCCAGCGTTCCCTGGCAAGCCTGTGAAAGGCGTAATTTCGGTAAGTGCAGTATCGATTGCGAAGCAATCGAAGCAGAAGGATCTGGCATGGGAGTTCGTGAAGTTCTTTATTTCGGAAGAAGCCGTCAAGATGAAGAGCGATGCTGACCTGCCGATTCGTAAGAGCGTCGTGCAAGAAATGAAGCTGGATACATCTGAGCTGTACGCACCGTTCTATCGCATGCTGGAGCGTTCCGACAACACGCCAGCCTTCTTGCTTAACAGCAACTGGAACCAGATGAACCGCCACCTGTCTACTGCGGTTGATTCAGTCATGCTGGGTGAAGATGCACAGAAAGCGCTAGATACGGCAGTGAAGGAAGCGAAAAAATTTATTGAGAAGAAATAAGTAATAATGAGAAATAAACGGGGCCGTTCCTTCGATGAGGCGCATTACGTACATGCGTCCTTCGATATGAACGGCCCTTGGCTTTTCAAAATGATAAGGTATGGAGATATGCTTATGTACTCGTTCTATTTCTGTACGAACAAATGGATTAAACTGCATTCAACGGTGTTGATGTTTATGTCCATGTCGTGATCGCTCAAGCGTGATCTTGGTTGCGATGAATCTTCGCGAGCGCATATACAATCCCAATTGGAGAAAGGAGGTACACAAGACCGATTAGGAAACCGACTATTGTTCCATCAAGCATGAATGACAGGGACATTAAGAAGTTGTCGAGCATAAGGTGAGCGAACATGGCCGTCCACCAGCCATGCTTCAGCATAATGAACAGGAATAACATGCCGATAAACAGGAGCTCTACCGGCCGAGAGTAGTACGGATAGATTGGATAGGTGACATGTCCGAACGCCCATACAAGGGTAGGGATAATCCCGGCTAACCATGGGTTGCGGAACAATCGGTTCAGCAGTCCAACCCCGAACAAACGATATATCCCTTCCTCCGAAATAGCTGCAACCCAAGCTAAAAGAGGGAACAGTGATGTAATTCGCAGGTTGAGCGGTGATTGTGAGGCATCGGTCGATGACCACGCATGAAACCCTGATTCCAAAATGAAAAATATAACTGTTTGCATGCCGAGCAATACGCCTGTGTACGCGATTCCGATCCATAATGCTTGTATGAGCTTGCCGCCAAATGCGCGGTCACTCCATGTAGGCAGTACATCTCTGTACGCAGACAACTCCCATGCTCGCTTTCCCGCATGGAGAGAGAAGTAGAGGATAACGCCTTGAATTACTGTAATTGCGCCTTGAATGGCAAAGGATAGCCCCATATTCACCCCGTCCACAGGGGTACGGAGTTCCAGAGCGAAGAGACCCGGAAGCGCGTTCCATAGATGCAGCAGAGAAATTCCGCATGAGACGGTAGTAAGGGCGAACAATGTCTTCGATCCGAACTTCAGGCCATGGCGGTAGACGATGCAAGCGATCAGTGAACATGTACTTAGTAGGATCGTCATCCACATATAGCCGATATTGTAAATGGACGATGCAGTCTTCGTTTGATGCAGTTCTTCAGCTAGATAGCTGTTCGGGATAACCCAGTAGGGCTTCAGCATGACAATGCGATCTTGGGAGAAGACGGCCTTCACGTTCAATGCGGCTTCACCAAGTCGTGCTTCAGGCACGTTATACTCTACCGTGTCTAGCTCCGCCGATGATGCGATTAGTTTTAATTGGGCAGGATTCCATCCCATGTGCTTCAAGAGTGTATCAGCAAGCTTCTTGCGGTTCACTGAATCCAAGGCAGTCTCCGCATCTTCTGCTGACGCCATATCCACATGATTTCCCGTAACCCCGTTTATGTCGGAGGGGATAGGAGGCTTTTCCTCCCATTCGAATCCAATAATACGACCGCTTGTCATGTGAACGTCAATGCGCATGACACCGGATTTTCCAGCCCGATTCATATTCAATAATACCTGAAAAGTATCATAGGGACTGGATGGTTCCCATTTCTGAAATGAAGCGGTCAGCTTCTCCTTGCTCATGTAGCCGGAAACCGTTGATTGACTGCGATAAATGACGGTTGGAGCAGTATCTTCTTCAGGTGTAATTGAAATATGGAACTGTTTTAAGTCCTGTACAAATGTGAGTGCCTTTTGCGCTGCTTTCTCTTTGGTTAAGAGGGATTGGCTGGCTGCTGATTCCATCATGGCTTCTGTCTGCTGAAAGGGAATGAATACCTGAACAATGAGGAATAATAGAAATCCGGCCACAGAAGAAAGAAGAAGCGGCTTGGATACATAGGACATGTTGGAACCTCCATTCCATCACACATTTAGCGTATGGTTGCTTATTTGTTCATTTTATCCACTTCAACTTTGTAAAGTCCAGCAGAGAAAATGAAGAAACACCTAGCGAAAATGAGTGTTTTGAATACAATTGAAGAAAATGGGGGATTGTAAGCGCTATTTCTTCAAGTTTTTCGTCTTATTCTGGTTAATTTGTTCATTCCTTGACTTTGTATGCTGCAGGGGAAACGTATATAATCTCGTTATGAATTGCATACAAGCCGAGTTTCGTGAATGAACGAAAGCGGGGGACCCGATAAATGGGGTGAATATCGCAGTTGTGGATGCATAGAATCCACTTGCGATTAGGGCAGCCTGAACGTGCCCGAATCCGACAGCTAACCTCGTAGGCATGTACGTCAGGATACCAGCGATAGCATTGGATTTCCAGTGCTTTTTTTCGTGGGGAAAAAAAGAGGTGACTCCCGTGGAGGGAACAAAAAAGGCCATTCGATTCAATCTGACACCACCGCGAATTCTGGTTGTAGGGTTTGCAGCAATTGTATTATTGGGCGCATTTCTACTCATGCTTCCGATATCAAATGCGGATGGGATTCCGCTGCCATTCCTCGATGCATTGTTCACGTCAACGTCAGCAACTTGTGTGACGGGGCTCATTGTGGTGGATACGGGCACTCATTTTACCGTATTCGGGCAGGTGGTCATCATGCTGCTTATCCAAATTGGCGGGCTTGGATTCATGACAATGGCAACGCTGTTTGCATTAGCACTGAAGAAGAAGATATCGCTGAAGGAAAGGCTTATATTGCAAGAAGCGCTTAATCAGGGCAGCATGGAAGGCATCGTGCGCCTTATCCGTAAAGTGATCTTGTTTGCGGTATGTATCGAGGGGACGGCAGCTGTACTGTTCTCCGTGCGATGGGCATTTGATCTTCCGCTAGGCAAGGCCATTTATTTCGGTATCTTCCATGCTGTTTCTTTTTTCAATAACGCAGGCTTTGATTTATTCGGCTCTGTCAGTGGGCCGTTTTCGAGCTTAACCAGCTATGTCGGAGACCCTATTATTAACCTGGTATCGATGCTGCTTATTATCCTCGGCGGAATTGGATTTATCGTCTTGTCCGATTTGGTGGAATATAAGCGTACTCGCAAGTTGTCTCTGCATACGAAGATCGTGTTAACGATGACGGGATTGCTCATTGTAATCGGAACGGTCGTTATATTTATATTTGAATTTACCAATGCACGCACGTTAGGCAGTTTGAATGGTTGGGAGAAGTTCTGGGCATCCATGTTCCAATCTGTCAGCCCGCGTACCGCTGGAGCGAATACGATTGACATCGGAGCCATGCGCCAAGCCTCGCAATTTTTTATGGTTCTTTTGATGTTCATCGGGGCATCACCAGGATCCACTGGTGGTGGTATTAAGACGACGACGTTCGCCATTCTCATTGGAGCTGTATTTGCCATGATTCGCGGGAAAGAAGATATCGTCATTTACCGGTACCGACTCGCCAAGGATCGTATCTTCAAAGCAGTTACGCTAACGTTGCTGTCATTGTTCTTGGTCATTATCGTATCGATGATATTGTCGACAACAGAAGATCATAGCTTCCTGATGATATTATTTGATACAACATCGGCCTTCGGAACGGTAGGGTTATCAATGGGATTGACGGCGGATTTATCAGATATCGGAAAAGTGCTGCTGAGCCTGACGATGTTTGCAGGCCGTCTTGGTCCATTAACGTTGGCTTATGCGTTAGGCCCGAAAAATGAGCGGGAATTATACCGACACCCAGAAGGAAAAATAACGATAGGATAAGCAAGTTAGATTGTAACGGACGAAGGAGTATACAGGGATATGGAGTTGCAGCAGTTTGCAGTGATCGGGATGGGACGTTTCGGTTCGAGTCTCGCGAAGGAGCTAGTCAAGCTTGGACATCAGGTGCTAGGCATTGATAAAGATGAGGAAGTAATTGGGGATGTTATGGGTTTCGTAACCCATGCAGTTGTAGCGGACGCATCAGATGAAGAGGTGCTGCGCTCACTCGGCATACGTAACTTCGATTGCGCAATCGTAGCCATTGGTGACGATATTCAGACGAGCATTCTGGTCAGTATTCAGATGAAGGAACTTGGCGTGAAGAAGGTTGTCGCCAAAGCACTTTCTGAATTGCATGGACGTGTTCTGGAGCGGATTGGTGTGGATAGGGTTATTTACCCGGAGCGGGATATGGGCATTCGCGTAGCTCATCAACTTGTATCACCGAACTTGCTGGATTACATTGAATTGTCCAAGGAATATACCATTGCAGAGCTGAGCGTGCCTGGCTGCATGCAAGGAATGGCGCTCAAGGATGTGAATCCAAGAGCTAAGTTCGGGTGCAGCATCGTGGCGCTGAATAAGCCGAAAGGCATAATTATTGCACCATCAGCCGAAGATGTGCTTGATGAGAAAGATATTATGGTAATGATTGGTACGAATACGCAAATCGAAGATTTTGAAGAAGCTTTTATGTTGAAAGGGAACGATAAAAAATCGTAAAGAATTCCTTGCCGTAGAAAGTCATAAATAAGCCTGCAGTTGTCGCTTGTATAGAGAAGCGAGCTGCAGGCTTATTGCTTATGTAAATGGCTCTACATGACTACAATTTTGAAAACGATATAAGTCAGGAAGAAGTAGGCACCCATGCTTGCTGTGATGAATAGAAAGCGATTCGGACGTGCTACTTCAGTCTGTTCCATTGCTTCGGTCGTGACCAGAATAACGGATACGAACCAAGTGAAAGCTGCTACTGCAACAGATAAAGAACTGAATCCAATGATCGCGAGAAGGAATGCGAGCACAAATCCTAAGCCAAAAGGCATTTGCATAGCAGCCAATTGGACAAATGTCGTCTTCAAGTCAAGCGGCTTGCTGCCCTTCCAGCGGCTAATGAACCAAATACTAATAAAGAGTGCGGCCAATCCAATAATCTGATAGATAAACAATTGAATGAAAAAGCTAAATGGCGGGGTCAGTGAACTTGAACCGCCTAATATGCTAAGTGGACTCATTAGTGAAGCGAACAAGCTTCTAAAGAGTGTGTAGCCGAACAAGGCAAACCCCAGTGCGGAGACTAACGCGGCAATGACCGCATACACCCAATCGGAGACAGTAAGATTGCGAGCACTTGCCGGATTCTTCAGCAGTTGAAGGATATTCTTGCTGTCAATTGACTTGGCCCATTCAGGCACTGTGCTGCCTGGTGTCTTGTGAGACGCTGTCTCAGCAGTGGCGGATACTTGCTGTACAGATGCCTCTGCTGCGGAACCAGCATGCTGCGGTGGGACAGACCCTGTACTGCATTGATGGGATTCATTGTCGTTGATTGGCTTGCCACAACGATTACATACAACCATGGTTTCCATTTCCTCCTTATTCTCCCCTAGTTGAGAATGTTTTTTGTCTAAGCTTACTTTATTCGACAGCAAACGAGTGTAATCCTTCTTTTTCCTTTCTATCCATGACTATTTCCCTAGCTGTGATAATGATGCTGCTTCCATAATTTCCTCAATAAACTGCGTAGCAACAGGACTCAGCAGTGCTTGCTCCCCATATACAATGGAAGTTACACGTTCGGTTTGCTTCAATTCCTTCAGGGGAACGGCAATCAGATCATTATCCTTGAGCCATTCCAACCGAAGATAGGAGCGTGGCAGCAAAGCAGCTGCATGACAGGTCGTGAGCAAGCGAACTATCGCTTCGAAGGAATCGATCTCCATGCGAATATCAGGCATGATGCGATATCGGCGGAATAGATCATCGATGAGCTTGCGATACCAGGTTCCCTTAGAGAAGAGAAGCATAGGCAGACCGTCCAAGCGGGACATCGTCCAATTGCGGATGCTGGCAAGTGGATGACGGCGTGGCAGCACCAGCTGAAGATGATCCGCGAACAATGGAATGCACATCAGTCCAGGCTCACGAATCGCATCGGCGACGATGCCAAGATCAATGGATTGTTCGCGGACAAGCGAGATGATTTCATGCGTCTTGCCAGTCACAGCCTTGAGTCTTGCGTCAGGATGCTTCTCGACGAAGGAGGAGATGAACAGCGGCAGTGTCGTCTGCAGTGTGGTTAAGCTGGCCCCAATGGTGATGGACGATTGACCTTCCGCCTTGAAGGACGCAATGGACTTCAAGAAACCGAGCTGGCGATTGCGAATATCGATTGCAAATTCGTACGTGAGCTGGCCAACGCGAGTTAGCTCCAGCCGCTTGCCATTCCGGATAAACAGCTCTACACCCAGTTCTTCCTCAAGCTTCGCTACTTGCCTGGATAGAGCCGGCTGAGAGATATTCAACCGCTTTGCTGCTTGATTCAAGCTCGTCAGTTCCACAACCGCTGCGAATGATTCTAACAAATCGAGCATATTTCATAGCCTCCTACGATATGAATGATGAGCTAAGCGTAAAAATGAATGGCTTCTTATGCGTTTTAGTTATAAAAGATATAAAAACATTGCAATTCCATTATAAGGGGATTCGGAGTAACATGGTAGTGTCACAAGTTGTTCACATAACTACAGAAGAGCGGTTTGCAGGAAGAACCGCGAATGTTGTCGAAAGCGGTAACAACCGCGTCATGGCAGTGGTTTTTCGTTGTGACAAATTATTGACGCTTTCGACATGCACAGGTAAAATGAGGATGTTTATTACCAAAATCTACTGGGACACAAATGGAAAGGGGAACCGGCACGCTTATGAAACGAGGATATTTTTACTCGCGCAAGCTGCACTCGCTTCTTGGAATTATTCCGCTCGGATTCTTCATTGTCGAGCACATGCTTACGAACTACGCTGCGTTCGAAGGCGGGAAGGAAGCATTTCAGGGCAGTGTCAAATTTTTGAATGAATTGCCGCTTATATTTTTCCTAGAATTGTTCGGCATCTGGCTTCCGCTTCTGTATCACGGCGTATACGGGTTGTACATTGCGTACACATCCAAGAACAACGTAGGCAATTATAATTACGGCCGCAACGTAGCTTTCTTGATGCAGCGGATAACAGGGGTCATTACATTCGTATTTGTCACATGGCATGTGTACGAAACGCGTGTTCAAATTGCGACTGGCAATATTACGCATGAGCAGCTAGGCACATACATGCATGACATAATTACTTCTCCAGTTATGTTTATCATATATTTGGTCGGTGCGATTTCTGCATCCTATCATTTTACGAACGGATTGTGGGCTTTCCTCGTAAGCTGGGGCATTACGGTTGGACCACGCGCACAAAATGTATCCGCAAAAATCTGCATGGGCTTGTTCATTATTATGGCAGTCATGTTCACATTGTCGTTAATCGGATTCCGCTCTGCAGAGTTTCAAGCAGCGGAAGCAGTTCAATCTATTATTCCATTCATCGGTTAAGGGAGGGTGACGCATTATGGCAAAACAGAACATTATCGTCGTTGGCGGAGGACTTGCTGGTCTTATGGCAACGATCAAAGCAGCGGAAGCAGGCGTTCACGTCGACCTTTTTTCTTTAGTTCCTGTGAAACGTTCTCACTCCGTCTGTGCGCAGGGCGGAATTAACGGCGCGGTAAATACAAAGGGTGAAGGGGATTCCCCTTGGGAGCACTTCGATGACACGGTATATGGGGGAGACTTCCTGGCGAACCAGCCCCCTGTAAAAGCGATGTGTGAAGCAGCGCCTGGCATCATCCACTTGATGGATCGTATGGGGGTTATGTTCAGCCGTACGCCAGAGGGCTTGCTTGACTTCCGCCGCTTCGGCGGGACGCAATATCACCGCACAGCTTTTGCTGGAGCTACAACGGGCCAGCAGCTGCTGTATGCGCTTGATGAGCAAGTGCGACGCTGGGAAGCAGAGGGACTTGTAACGAAGTATGAGCACTGGGAATTCCTCTCTGCCATCGTGGATGATGAAGGCGTATGCCGAGGCATTACAGCGCAGGACTTGCGCAGCATGAACATTACGCACTTCGCTGCGGATGCTGTTATTTTGGCGACAGGCGGACCAGGGATTGTCTTCGGCAAAACAACGAACTCGGTCATTAATACCGGGACTGCGGCCAGCGCAGTGTATCAACAAGGCGTTCGTTATGCGAATGGGGAATTCATTCAAATTCACCCGACAGCCATCCCGGGAGATGACAAGCTCCGTCTTATGTCTGAATCGGCTCGCGGTGAGGGCGGTCGTATCTGGACGTATAAGGACGGCAAGCCATGGTACTTCCTTGAAGAGAAATATCCGGCTTACGGGAACCTCGTTCCGCGTGATATTGCGACTCGCGAAATCTTCCATGTGTGCGTAGATGAGAAGCTGGGCATCAATGGCGAGAACATGGTCTATCTCGATCTGTCGCATAAAGATCCGAAGGAGCTGGACGTGAAGCTCGGCGGGATTATTGAAATTTATGAAAAATTCATGGGTGACGACCCGCGCAAGATACCAATGAAAATCTTCCCTGCGGTGCATTACTCAATGGGCGGCATGTGGGTCGACTACAACCAGATGACAAATATCAAGGGCTTGTTCGCAGCAGGTGAGTGTGAATACCAGTACCACGGAGCGAACCGTCTTGGAGCGAACTCGCTGTTGTCAGCGATCTTCGGCGGCATGGTGTCCGGACCTAAAGCAGTAGAGTATGTCCGTGGCTTGAGCAAAGCGACAGAGGATGTATCGGCAAGCGTATTTGAACGTGAAGCAAAGCTGAGAACATCCCAGTATGAGGACTTGCTCAAGATGGACGGTACGGAAAATGCGTACGTCATCCATAAGGAACTGGGCGAATGGATGACCAACAATATGACTGTCGTTCGCTACAATAACAAGCTGGAAGATACAATCAACAAGATTAAGGAATTGAAGCAGCGTTACAGCAAAATCAACATGACGGATACGGCTCGCTGGAGCAACCAAGGGGTAGCCTTCACTCGTCAGTTGTGGAATATGCTGGAGCTGTCGGAAGCCATGACGAAGAGTGCGCTGCTTCGCAACGAAAGCCGTGGGGCACATTACAAGCCTGATTTCCCGGATCGCAATGATGAGCAGTTCCTGAAGACGACAATTGCGTCATGGTCCCCAGAGGGACCTGAAATTTCATACGAAGACGTGGATGTATCGCTTATCAAACCGCGCAAGCGTGACTATACGGCGAACAAGAAGAAAGGGGAATAACGATGGCGGAAGCTGTGGCACAATCCAAAAAAGTCAAGTTGATCGTGACGCGTCAGGATGCGCCGGACGCGCAGCCGTACACGGAAGAATTCGAGATCCCATATCGCCCGAATATGAACGTCATTAGCGCACTAATGGAAATCCAACGAAATCCTGTGGATGCAGCCGGTAAATCAACTGCTCCGGTATGCTGGGAATCGAACTGTCTTGAAGAAGTGTGCGGAGCTTGTTCTATGGTCATTAACGGCAAGCCGAGACAGGCTTGCTCCGCGTTGATCGATAAGCTCGAACAGCCGATTCGAATTGCTCCAATGAAGACGTTCCCAGTTGTTCGTGACCTCGTGATCAACCGTCAGCGTATGTTCGATGCGTTGAAGAAAGTCAAGGCATGGATTCCGATTGACGGTACGTATGACCTCGGGCCTGGGCCTCGTATGGCAGAGACGAAGCGACAATGGGCGTATGAATTGTCGAAGTGTATGACCTGTGGTGTCTGCCTGGAAGCCTGTCCGAATGTAAATGAGAAGACGAGCTTCATCGGGCCTGCTCCGATCTCGCAGGTTCGACTGTTCAATGCGCATCCGACAGGAGAAATGAATAAGGACGAGCGCTTGGAACAATTGCTTGAGGACGGCGGTATTGAAGGGTGCGGCAATTCCCAGAACTGTGTCCGTTCTTGTCCGAAGGAAATTCCGCTTACGACATCTATTGCTGAGATGAATAAAGACACAACGAAGCTGATGTTCAAACGCTGGTTTATGCAATAAAGTAAGGTAGGAGCGCCCCGAATAGGGGCGCTTTTTTGTACCAGATAATTCGGATATCCACGTATGGCGTTATAAGCGTGAAACAAGTCAAAGCGAAGCATAAAATTTTTAAGAAAAATTTGTATTCCACAACTGAATTTTCGATTATAGTATTGGTTAACAACTTGAATGTGCGCTGGAAGCTTGTGAAGATGACTAGGGGGTGCCGAGTTGATAGTCCATTTGCCAATACAGGACACGAACAGCTGGTACGAGAACAGCCTCTTCAGTAAGGTGAAACTGCTGGTGGACGAGTGGGATCCACTAGGACTGCGGGCGCTTGGGGCGCCGGACGATGAATACGATTGCCTTACCGCGTACATAGTCAAGCTTAGTGCTGCCAACTCGGACATGAAGATGACGGAAGAGGCGCTGGAACAATGCATGGAGGAGCATTTCGGAATTGGGCCTTCCATCATGGAGAGGGAAAGGCTTCAGCGTTGGAGAACGAGTGTTTCAATGTTTTGTAAGCGTTTAGATTCACTAATTGAGCATGCAGCTCAGCCGTATGTGGAGTATTATTCACCAGGATAATGGAAGCGCAATCAATTCGTGGAGAGCGATACAGGCAATGGACTGCCGGCCCTATTATAGTGGTCGGCAGTTGTTGTATAGAAGAAGCGAAATAGGAATGGTGCGATGTGACACAATACGCTCTGATAGCCAAACAGGCTCTTTACTCCAAACGAATGGGAACATGGATAAATCGACCCTCACTAGGATTTGCATTGAATACCGAGCTGATTCATAATAAAAGGACGAGACAGGATAGTCATACATAGGAATCGGCGTTTACTGAATGCAAGAGGTAAAGGTAGGGGATAGCTATAAAATCTCCAATGACGAGAGACACGAATCCGAATTCAGTTGCGAATCCGGGAAGACGGCGTTTACTGCGCATGATGGTAGGGGCAGTAATAACAATGCCTATGGCGGTTGGGGGCTATGCCAGATTCATTGAGCCTAATAATATTCGGCAGCGTAAGCTTGAGCTGGATATTCACGGACTGCCGGCTTCCTTCAATGGGCTGACCATAGCGCATATATCAGATATCCATTACGGACATCATCTAAGTGAATCGAAGCTTGCGAGCATTGTCCAAGATGTACAAGCCAATCAACCGGATGTGATATGCATTACAGGAGATATCGTTGATAATGGGGATGTGGTTCCAGCCGAGATTGTACCAATCCTGCGCCAACTGCGTGCACCATATGGTTCCTATGCTGTGCTTGGCAATCATGACTATCGGGGAAGAGGCGCAAAAGCTGTGGAGAATGCGCTGCAAACGGCAGGAATCCGCGTGCTGCGGAATGACAATGTGATACTCAGGCGGAATCATGAAGTGCTCGCTCTGGCGGGAATCGACGACGCATTGGAAGGGATTCCTGATATGACGCGTGCTATGCAAGGGATATCGGGTAAGATGTGTTGTATTCTGCTCGCCCATGAACCGGATTGGGGAACGGTTGCCCTTAACTATCAAGTTGATCTTCAATTGTCTGGTCACAGTCATGGAGGTCAGGTTCGTGTGCCACTGGTGGGACCCTTGTTCCTTCCAACTTTAGGTGAGCGGTACCCAGATGGATTATACATGCTAGAGCGTGTAGATAGACCGGATCGCCCACTTCACATTTATACGAGCAGAGGATTGGGGACGACGTTTCTGCCCGTTCGCTTGCTGTGCCCGCCGGAATGGACCTTGCTTACCTTGCGATCAATTGGATAAGGTTTATGCATAAGTAGCCCGTTTGAGGCATAGCAAAGATATATTAGTAGGAGTAGGGTCACATGGCTATTCGTGATGATCAGTAGTATTCGGCTTATCCCCTTAGGGTGTATAATGCTGATATTAGGGAGGAGACGAAGCGACATGCAGTCTATAGCTATCATTTCCGATATACATGGGAATTTACAGGCGCTAGAAGCCGTGCTTAATGATATTCAGCGACAAGGCGCTGATAAAATATACTGCCTAGGCGATTTAGTGGGGAAAGGGCCAAACCCCGTAGAAGTTGTTGATATGTTGTTTGAATATTGCGATGTAATCGTCAAAGGGAATTGGGATGAGCTTGTTCGGCAGATTGAAGATGACGAGCAATTCCGCTGGCATGCACAGCGGCTTGGTTCAGAGCGGTTAGCCCGTCTGGAACGGCTTCCTTTCTCTTATGACTTCAATATGAGTGGGCGTCATATTCGCCTGTTCCATGCTTCCCCACAGAGTGTGTTCACTCGTGTGCAACCATGGGATGCACCGGAAAAGCGTCTGGCCATGTTCGATTTCACTGCATCATTGACGGAACCGCTCCATCCATGCCAATCACCAGACGTGGTCATTTATGGGGACATTCATAATGCATTCTTGCAGCATTTTAGAGGGAATACGTTAGTGAATTGCGGTAGTGTTGGCAACCCGCTGGACATGACGCAAGCCTCTTATGTGATGCTGGAGGGCTATTTTGGGCAAGTTCAGCAAAGTGAGTTCTCTATACATTTCCACCGAGTTCCCTATGATATTGAGCAGGCTGTTCGAGCTGCGGAAATGAGTGATATGCCTGGAGTGAAGCCGTACGTGCGAGAGCTGCGTACCGGGGTATATCGCGGGCTGCAACAGAACGAAGAATAATTACTGGAAATGATTGTTGTCAGCGTACATTCATGCTAGGATAGAATAGGTCAATGACGATGCCGCCCTAATTAGGGCGGCATTATTGTTGCACATTCAACTAGAACTTAATGTGAGCGTAGCGGATCAGAGCATGATCTACTCGCAGCATTATGGACAAGAGGCGGCGGAAGCCGCACGAAAGGTGGATACATCAGTGACAGCGCAGAAATGGTTCACTCACCCTGTAGGCATGACCGTAAGTGCGATCATTGCTACATTGTTGTGGGGAAGCGCGATGCCGGCGATTAAGCTTGGGTATGAAGCACTCAAGATTGGCTCGGACGCGGCTTATGAACAATGGGTATTTGCAGGATATCGATTTGCTTTGGCTGGACTTATGCTCATTCTATTGACTGCTTGCATGAATCGTGGAACGCGAGCTGATGGGGTTCATTACGGTCAGTCTCGGCGTGTTGGCTGGCGAGTCACACGTCTTGCAGTCATACAGACTTTTTTGCAGTATATTTTCTTCTATATAGGCCTAAGTTTAAGTACCGGAATGAAAGGCGCGATTATTACTGGCGCAACCTCCTTCTTCCAAATGGTCATTGCACGGATGGTTGATCGCAGTGAAAGCTTCACATTCGGCAAGATACTCGGATTAGGCTTGGGGTTCGCGGGCGTTATTATTGTAACCTTCAGTAATACAGGCGGCGCAGGTATGTCATTTGGCATTGGTGATGTGTGCCTGATATTATCGGCATTGTTCGGTGCGATAGGGAATGTGCTGGCGCGCCATGAGTCGCGTGATTTGCCGGTATTGTGGCTGACTGGACGCCAGATGGCCCTAGGGGGAATTGGGCTTATTCTGGTAGGCGCATGGCGTGCTGGTTTCGCTCCCTTTCAATGGGATGCCTCATCCTTGCTGCTGCTCCTCTATCTGGCCTTCTTGTCGGCAGCGGGATTCAGCTTGTGGAATTTGATTATGAAATATAATCAGGTAGGGAAAGTATCGATGTTCCTCTTCCTCATTCCGTTGTTTGGAGTACTATTATCCGCATGGCTGTTGAATGAATCTTGGAATGGTGGGACATTGGCAGCACTTGGCTTTGTTGTTGCAGGGATCATTGTGGTGAATCGATCTTCTGCAGAGAAGTCTGCTCGTAAGGGAGTTCAGAGGGCGGTTTAACACAGGCTTAATGATTTGTTACACAATGGTAATATTCCTGTTAACGTTGGTTAATGTACAGAGGGTATATTAATAACAAGACCCCCTTTTGATGAATATATATCCCTTGAGACGGATCTGTGAGATACAGATCCCTTTTTTTTGTCCTTAACTCCGTATCATAAAAGAAAGATGCAGCCAGAGCACTGCATGAACTTCGTATCCCGATGAAGTTCCTTATGCCCCAGAAGCATCTTTAGCGCGTGATATATAACTATAATAATCGAACTATGGTCGTGCCTCCTGACAAGTTAATCAATGGGTACGACCTGTTTCTGCTTCTCTTTATAGTACACCCAGTACGTAAATCCGATGTCCTTCAGCCGGGAGCGGACTTCCTCCCAGTCTTCGCCGACGCGGGAAGGCTTATGTGCATCCGAGCCGAAGCTAACTTCGACTCCGAAATGAAGGGCACGTTCCAAGATGGCGTCCGCTGGATACCAGCCGCCGCTCAGCTTTGTTTTCCCAGATGTATTGATTTCGATGGCAACGCCGCATTCTGCAATGACCTTCAAGGTGTCGTCGATAATGTCAGGGGCTTGAATGTCCGAGAACGGGGGGTAATTGCCCTTCATGGCGTCAATATGGCCTAAAATTTGAAACATGCCTGTGCGAGCAGAATCACGAATCATCTCATAATAGGTCCGTTTTTCAGCAATTTGCTGCTCGGCGTTTAGCTTCTTCCATCTGTTTTTATTGAAAATGCTGACGCCATTTGTGCTGTGAACGGAGCCAATAATGTAGTCGAACGGATATTTTGCAAGCGTCTTGCGATAGGTCTCCGCATGTTCAGGGAAATAATCTGACTCGATGCCCAGCAGCACGTCGATGCGGCCTTCGTATTCCTTTTTGAGGCGCAGCACCTCGTCTACATAGTTGTGAAAATCACTTTTGGCCATCGTAATATTCGGGTGCGGATGATCTTCATCCTGGCCGAAATAGGGCGTGTGATCGGATATACCAATAACTTGAAGTCCATGGGCGATCCCTGCCTCAATATACTCACGGATGTTGCCATCTGCGTGACCGCAGCGAAAATGATGAGTGTGCAAATCGAATTTCATAGCTTCCCCTCCTGTTCATTGAATGGTAGTGTCATATCTACGAAGTGAGCGGTATCGTTACTCGGAGCCGATGAACTGGGTTTCAGGCATGCCCTTCAAATCATTTAAGAATTGCTGCATGGCAGAATTCAAGTAACGGCCTGAGCGATACATAACCCCAACAGGATGAGCGGTTTCGAGTTCATGAATTTGAACGATCTTCAACGTGCCGCGGCGCAGTTCGCTGCTGACTGATAGCTTGGAAATGATACCCGCTCCAAGATTCAGCTCGGCCATCCGCTTCACTTCCTCACTGCTGGATAACTCCATAACGATATGAGGAGTGATATTGTATTGGCGGAAGGTTTCTTCGGCGAACCTGCGGCCTACAGTATCAGGCGACAATAGAATGAGCGGAACTTCCTTCAGCATATCAACCGTTGCATGCTCATGCTTGGCCAGCGGATGGTCTGGACAGACGACGAGTTCGAACGAATCGTAGTAGAGCACAGACGTATTCAGATTCGGATTCGGTTCGTTCAAATATCCGATGCCAATATCAACGGTGCCATTCTCGATATGGGCCATGATCTGTGAGGATGACATGGACATAATGGTCGTCTTAATGAGTGGGAATTGATCCTGAAAATAGGAAAGAATCCGCGGCAGGATTTGAATAGCAATCGAAGTCGTTGTACCTAGAACAATATGCCCTTGCGGAATTTGGTTCAAATCACTCAGCTTCTGTTTAACTTCGTCGACGATATCTAAGATGCGCGTTGCATGCTCCAAAAATACTTTGCCGCTGTCTGTCAGGGTGACAGGTTGGTTGCGGTCAATAAGCACCGTTTTGAACTCATCCTCCAAGCTTTTGATCTGAGCAGACACGGCAGGTTGAGTCAGGTTAAGCAATTCGCCTGCCTTGCGGAAGCTCATCGTCTTGGAAATGGTAATTAGTGTTTCCAACTGGCTTAAATTCATGACTGTTTCCCCCTTTCTTGCCTATTTTGACATAGGACTAAAATATGGTGTGAGATGTGTACATGGTGGTGAATATGTAAAATCCGAAATAGGGTGTGAGAACGGAGCTTCAATACAATTTATCGCTTTTGTTGTACTAATAAAATGTTTTTCTCATTATACATTAGATTAGTTAAGGAAGCTATGCCGATGAGCAATGTTTACCAATGCGGCAGCTTATATGAAAACTTAATAATTGAAATAGTTGACCGCCGCGCAGGCCATGCCGCACAATGAAATGAAGACGTTCTCAACAACGTTACGTTATAGCTTAGGGGGAAAACAATGCGTTCGAAACAGGTTCGCAGTTGGATGATGTATGATTGGGCGAATTCCGCTTTTGCGACAACAATGTTGGCGGCAGTTCTCCCTATCTTTTATCAGTCTGTGGCTGCTTCAGGACTTCCGAATCATGAGGCGACGAGCTATTGGGCTTTTACACAGACGATCGGCATGATCCTTGTCGCACTGTTGTCTCCGATATTGGGAGCAATGGCTGATCTATCACGCCGCAAGATGGCATTTTTGCGCGTCTTTGCGATTTGCGGCTCGGTGGCTTGTATGCTTCTGTTCTTCGCGGGAAATGGAGATTGGCTGTATGTGTCAGTACTGTTTATTTTGGCGACGATAGGCTTTTCTGGAGGCAATACGTTTTATGACTCTCTTTTGCCCGAGATTGCAGCACCAGATGAGCGGGACGAAATATCTGCCAAAGGGTACATGTACGGATACATCGGTGGCGGTGTGCTGCTGGCGGTAAACATTGTCATGCTTGAGAAATGGGAGATGCTAGGGTTTCCGAATAAGCTCGTTGCCACGCAGACCGTATTTTTGTCCGTAGGAATATGGTGGCTGCTCTTCTCATTGCCAATATTCCGCCACTTGCATGATCCTGCCCGTACAGATCGGAAATCAGTGTCTTATTACACGAAGCAAGGCTTCGGCCGGCTAGCTCAAACGATTAAGCGGGTGAAGCATTACCCTGAGCTATTGAAGTATATGGTGTCCTTCTGGTTTTTCAATGACGGCATCTCCACGATTATCGGAATGGCGGCGATATATGGTGCTGGGATGGGCATTCAGACGAGCCATCTCATTATTGCGCTGCTTATTACCCAATTCGTCGGAATCCCGTTCACCTACTTGTTTGCGAAGTTCGCCCGCAGGTTAGGTTCTAAGCGTTCCTTGTACGTATCACTCAGTACGTATATCGTCATCGTGTTCTTTGGTTATTTTATGACAACAGCGCTCCATTTCTACATCCTGGCCTTCCTTGTTGGCATGGTGCAAGGGGGAAGTCAGGCAGTGGCGCGTTCTGTCTACAGTCAGATGGTGCCGATTAGCCGCGCATCTGAATTTTTCGGGTTCCTCAGTTTATCGAGCAAGGTGTCTGCTTCCATCGGTCCGGCCGTCTTTGGCATGGTAGGCTTAATGACCGGTTCTACACGCCTGGCAATCTTGTCTATCCTGGTCTTCTTCATTATCGGTATTATTTTGCTTGCATTTGTAGATATTGAGAAAGGACGCAAGGAAGCAGCGATGGAGGAGGATACTTGGAATACAGATGCTTCTGGGGGCAAGGGGATACCTGTGCATTAACATTTCGGATGTGTGTTTTCTGAAATAAGCTTCCTAGCATTACATAATTAGTTTTTCTATGAGCAACAGCCCTACGCCGATCTCGCGCCGGCATAGGGCTGTTGTGTTCGTGAGCAGCACATCCAATAGAAGGAGTCGTGCTTACGTTGTCATAATCATCCACCATTGCTTGTCATACGATTCCAACTCAACCTCTTTCAGTCCCAAGTTCGACTCAGCAATCCACTCTCTGACCAATTGAATATATGCACTGTGGAACTCTGAAGAATACCCCATTTGCTCATATCCAGCATAGGTGCAGTTGTCAAAAATGAGATAGCCCCCTTTTTTCAACAGCCTCATGCAGGTATCGATAATGTTGATGAATGGCTCAAAGGCTGCCTTTCGAAGTTCTCCTCGATTGTGATAGCTCATCACAGCTTGAAGTAATTGAGGCTCGATATCCCACCAATTATTGTTGACGGTATCGATACCCTCGATATCTGCAATTATCGTTTGTATAATATCATTTATCGCATGATGGAAAGAAATGACTTCGAAAGAATGAGGCTCATAATACTGCAATAAATTGTTCCCGTTATCTTCAATAATTTTGACTTGGAGATCTGGTCATACATCAATGAGGAGTGGCTGCCGAACTCGGGGTATGTCCGAGCGGATTCCTTCTTCTTCGAATCGATTGACGTCTCAGTAGCTAACGAACATTACTGCGAAGTCAAATTGTATGTTCCGATTGCTGCTCCAGCCTAACTCGATAGAATTGCATGCTCATTCGATAAAAAAGGAGAGCGCCCGACATAAGCTCGTGGGATGCTCTCCAATACAAATAGCCCTTTTTTCTAGAATTGTGACGTTGCGGCTACTTCATTCATTGCCTGCTCGTCTGTTGAATGTGTTCGCGGCTGGAAGGGAAGGGTGGCCGGGCTCATTGATTTCTCAGCTCGATCCCCAGCTCGCTTCAGCAGTTGTTCCTGCGCGTGCATTTTCTGCATGCCTTTTGCGGCTTTCTTGCGGTACGTGCCGTCAGGCTGCAGGAATCGACTTTTCGCTTGATCTGCCAAATAGCAATGAAGGATTTGAATAATCTGCTGCTTCAGCTCCGAATGCTCAATTGGGAACATGGCCTCGACACGGCGATCGAGGTTGCGCGGCATCCAGTCCGCACTGCTCAGCAGTACCTTGTTCTTGCCGCCATGCTCGAAGTAGAAGATGCGGGTATGCTCCAGAAATCGCCCAACTATGCTTCGTACCGTTATATTCTCACTCATATTCGGCACACCTGGGCGGAGGCAGCATACGCCTCGTACGATGAGCTCAATGCGTACGCTGGCTTTCGAAGCTTTATACAGCAGTGAAATGAGCTTTTCATCCACCAGCGCATTCATTTTGAGAATGATGTGCGCTTTGCGGCCTTTCCGCGCAGCCTCAATCTCATATTCGATATATTGCTCCAGCTTATGGCGCAAAAACAAAGGAGCAACGCATAATTGATTTAAGCTGGATGGCACGGTGAAGCCAGAGAGCATATTGAACAGCACTGAGGCGTCGCTGCCAATCTGGGGATTGACGGTCAGCAGCCCCATATCCGTGTACAGCTTGGCTGTCACATCATTATAATTGCCTGTACCCAGATGAACGTATCTGCGGATACCGTCCTCTTCGCGTCGAACGATGAGCAGTGTTTTCAAGTGGGTCTTCAATCCTATCAATCCATAGATAACATGGCAGCCGGCTTGCTCCAACCGCTTCGCCCAGTGAATATTGTTCTCCTCATCGAAGCGGGCCTTCAGCTCCACGAGTACCGTAATCTGTTTTTTATTCTCTGCAGCTGCGATTAAAGCTTCAATGATCGGAGAATTGCCAGATACCCGATACAGCGTTTGCTTAATGGCCAATACGTCTTGATCCTGTGCGGCTGCTCTTACAAGCTGAACGACAGTATCGAAGCTGTCGAAGGGATGATGCAGCAGACGATCTTGATGGCGAATCCAGGTGAATACATCCTCCCCGTCCTGAAGGGGCTGATGCGGCTGATGGTTTGGATAGAGAAGCCCTGGCTTCTGAACGAGCTGGATCAGCTTGAACAGGAATGTATAGTCGATAGGGCCGGCGATTTCGTATACGCCGCCGAGCGGCTCGTCTTCTCCATCCTGTGTGATCATTTGAAGCAGTTCATGACTAATGCCTTCCTCCGCCTCAATCCGAACCACATTCCCCCATTTCCGCATTTTGAGCGATTCCTCAATCTCCTTGAGCAGATCCTCTGCGCCTTCCTCATCTATGTCCAGATCCGCATTGCGCGTTATGCGGTAAGCCTTCATATCGACAATGTCATAGCCATGGAACAAGATGTCCATATGCAGCTTGATGACGTCTTCGAGCAGGATGAACTCCTGCTTGTCCGTGCCTGTCGGTAGCCTTACGAGTCTAGGCAATACTTCAGGCACTGCTACTGTCGCGAACACATCTTCCTCCTCGTCCGTATTGCGGACGATCAATCCAATATTCAAGCTCTTGTTCTGGATGAGCGGGAACGGCCGGCTTTGATCCACGACCATCGGAGTGAGCACAGGGAACAACTGCTCCATAAAGTAGCTGCGAAGATAGTGCTTCTCATTCATCGACAATCGATGCGGCCGCTTGATTACAATGTTGTGCTGGCGCAGCTTCCTTCGAAGCTGACCGTATATGTAGGCTTGCTTCTCGACCATTGCGGCAGCACCAGACTTGATGCCTTCGAGCGTATCATGCGGTGTGCAGCCTGATCGGTCGCGTTTGTCGTAGCCTGCAATCATTTGATCAATGACGGACGCAGCACGCACCATGAACAATTCGTCCATATTGGAGCTGCTTATGGCTAGGAACTTCAGTCTTTCTAACAACGGGTTCGTTTTGTCATACGCTTCTTCAAGAACTCTTCGATGAAAAGCCAATAGGCTCCATTCGCGGTTAATAAATGTTCGAGCCATCATGAAACCTCTCCTTTTTTGCACAATGAACGATTGTAGCTCAGCATGACATGGTCATTGGGGAGATGAGAGGGATGCTATCCTTTTAGTAGGACAGGATACCCGCTCACTTGCTCGAAGAATGAGCTTTCATGTTGGAAGGCCCACCGTTCCAGCTCCAAGCTGCCCTCATAGGTAGGAATCATCGTAATGTAAGTGCCTTTTTTAATATGGATGGTGAAATCTTTAACTTTCTGTTGGTGGGCAATATCGAGCGCATCGGCTAGCTTGAGGATAGAGGTGAGCTTGGATAGTACCAACTGCTCCTGTTCACTCATATCCGGTCTCAGAGGCACTTGAGCACTGCGCGGATGGTATAGTGCCATACTTGCGACAAGCTCCTTGTCCTTCTCAGACAGACCTAGCCAGTCCATCGCTTTAATCATATGGTATGAATTGGCGGCATGGCCCTCCTGGGATATGGTCTTGCCGATATCATGCAAGATAGCAGCCAGCTCCAAGCATAATTTGTGAGATGGGTCCATGCGAAATAAGCTGTTCAAGCGATCAAAGAGCTTGCTTGCGAGTCTTCGAACCTGTCTGGAGTGCTCCGTATCAAGCTGAACGCGTTCGGCAGCATGGAAGGCGGACGCCGTCATATTTCGATATACAACGCTTGCAGCGAAGCTGACTGATCATGTGCTGAGAGTGACATCTCGTGAAGGACGCCGTGCCGTAAGGAGACATCCGGCAGAAGCAGTCGCTCTGCTGCCGTTGCTTTGAGCAGCTCTGACATAATAATAGCTGTTGGGATGAGCTGAGAGGCGCGTTCTTCATCGATATGGAATTTGTGCGATAGCTCTGCAGTGCCTGCTTGCATCCATTCGAACAAATGGCGCTGGAGCGTTGTTCTTGCGATGGATCGCAGTGGCAAGCTACCGACTGAGCTTGTCCCTCGCTCTCCATATTTGTTCGCCAAGGTGGAGGCTTCTCCCCCGAGGACAATTAGATGATTGATGGTATAGGAAGACATACGGCGACGCAGCATGTCCAGTTGACTTTCAATATATTGCTGAAGAACGTTGGAATAATGCAGCGACTCGCCCCGCAAGGACTCAAGCACTTCCTTCAGCTTCAAGATACCGATGCGAACATATTCGGAAAATTGCAATCTTCCAGATGCATATACGCTTAGCTGGACACCGGCGCTGCCAATTTCGACGACCAGCAATCCTTCCTCACGCAGCTGCGGCATTTGTTCAACGCCGATATTCAGTCCGACATAGGTCAAATATCGTTCGACAGAGCTATCAACCAGCTCGATGTCCATGTCCGTGTAACGGCGAAGGTTATCTAGAAAGTACCCGCGATTGCTTGCCTCTCTAACCCCGCTCGTCGCACAGGCGCGATACGTTTTCACTTTGTAATCTTTCATGAGCTGCGACATTTGCTTCATCGCGCGGCATACTTCGAACGTGGCTTTAGAATGGATCTGACCATGGGTGAAGGTATCGTCGCCGATCGGGGATGTAAGCTTAACATCCTCAAGAATGCGAAGCTGCCCTGGTCCGGCAAGCTCGGCAATAAGCATTTTAATTGCATTCGAACCAATGTCGATGCCTGCGGCAATAAGCGGTTTGTCCATAATATCCCCTGTCTTTCGTTACAAGTGAATGAAATAGACGGCATGTATGCCTTCACACCTATATCGCTCGCGATTTACGGGCAGGAATGAACACAGCTTATGGTGTGAATACTGCTTCCAATAGACTGGGCATTGCTGTCTACTGCTAGAGTAATGGATTTGACAGGTACAGGTCATAGATTTACAAAAGATTAACATGATGTTACGCGCTTTCGGATGGAGTTTTCATACAGGGCATGGCAAAATGAAAAGATATTGCAAGTATTTCAAGAGATGTCACTCTTTTTTTTGGAATGTAAGCAATGATAAGCTCAGCAGGCCGTTCTTCGCGGACGTAGGTGGATGATGGATGCTGTGCACACAACGTATTGCGATGAGTAAGGAAGGAGAGTATGCCATATGATGCGACCTAAGAAGCCGCTAGAAACCAAGGTTCCGACTCAGAATCGCCATCAGGGCATTGTAGATATCGGTTCCAATTCGGTACGTCTTATGATTGCGGAAATTCGCGAGGATCTGACATTTCAAATTGTAGACCAATGGAAGGAAGTCGTTCGTCTTGGTGATGAGTACGATGAAGATGGAGCGATTCCGGAATATAAAATTGATAAATTAATTTCAACGCTCCTATTATTTAAGCAGTTGTGCAGCCGTTATGAGTCATGTGAGATCATCGCGGTTGCCACGGCTGCACTGCGCAAAGCGACGAACCGGGCATTAATCCTAAGCCGCATTCTAGGTGCAACACAATTGTCTGTGCGAGTAATTAGCGGAGAGTCGGAGGCTTATTTGGACTATCTGGCAGTCGTATCGACCATGAATGTCAAGGATGCGCTGCTGGTCGACATCGGAGGCGGCTCCTTGGAGATGGTGCTCATTCAGGATCGGGCCTTGAAGGAGAGCATCAGCATTCCGATTGGAGCGTTAACGCTGGCAGGCCAATATCATGTCAGAGAGGCGCTTGAAGTAGAGGAGGGGCTGCGGCTTGCTGCCGATATGGGGAAGCTTCTGGGGCAGATTGAGTGGCTGCAGCAAGCAGAGGGATATCCGCTTATTGGTGTGGGCGGAACGATACGGACAATTGCGAAGATGGATAAGGCTCAGGCTAAGGTTCCACTTGCTTCGCTCCATCATTACGTGCTGAGCCGGGAACACGTTGAACAGTGGCATGAGAAGCTGAGACCGTTGTCGCTGGAGGAAAGAGAGAAGATTCAAGGGTTATCCAAGGATCGGGCGGACATTTTTATGGGAGCCTTTACGTTCATTACGTATGTGATGGAACGATTGGATATGCCTATATTGACGGTAAGCGCCAAGGGTGTTCGGGAAGGTGTTCTATTCGATTTGCTTCAGGGGGAAGGGCTGATGATCGATGATCCTCTGTCTTTGTCCATCTCGAATATGATGCGGCGGTTTCGGTTGCAGCGAGATCATGCCAAGCGAGTCCATATCCTATTCAATCGACTGGTGGAAGATATGGGAGCACTAATGGAACTGGGAGGGGACTGGTCGCAGATCATGCACACGAGCGCGATGCTGCATGATTGTGGAGTCGTCATTTCTCCGCTTGAACGAGAACGGCATGCGCTATATATGCTGCTCCATTCAGATTTATATGGTCTGACTCCTCGCGAGCTCGTGCTCAGTGCGTTCATCGCCTCAGCTGATCAGAAGCTGAAGGCAGGCGAAGCATGGAGTGAATATGAGGCGCTATTCCTTCCCGGAGACAAAGAAGGTGTGCGTACACTTAGCCTATTGCTGCGGCTTGCGATAAGCTTCAATCGCGGAGCAGCCTCAGATGTAGAATTGGTGGCCTGTGATATTGAAGAGCAGGAAGTCGTATTTCACGTGCGCGCCTCGACACCGCCACTGCTTGAAGTATCGGAAGCCTATGCGGTTCGCACGGCATTTCGCAAGCGCTTCAAGCGGGATCTTGTCATTGTCGCGAATGTTACGCAATCACGATAACGAATGGAAAAGGCTCTCTGAGGCAGAGGACATCGCTGTTCTGCTTCAGAGAGCCTTGTTATTTACGCATCCCAAATTGGGTCTTCGATGATGATGGGTCGATCCTGCTCCAGAGGAAGACCAGTCTCATAAGATCGGTTGCCAATTGCTGCTCGAAGAGTCTCATACGCGTTAGCAACTGTACGCGGATCTTGATTCGCTTCCTCCTTGATGTTCCAGTAGGCGGCGGCAGCCGATACAGCACGCGCCGCATCTTCACGGGCTTCTTCCCACATATCCCATATACTCGCGGATCGAATTTCTCCTGTGCCCGTCGGATCTGGCCATGGTCTTCGTGCTTCATTCAACACATCATAGGCTGGTGGTGTCCGCTTGTAAACAAACGGTTCAATTTGTTTACATGTCAGAAGCTGCTTTATCCCGGACGGGTCATGGAATAGCTTCTGTGCGCGCACCATAGCTTGATTGGCGTCGTTCCAATAGCGTGTATCCACTCGGTTGGACAGCTCAGGGTAGTATCGGCCCGTTAAGGCATGCAGTGCACTGACCATTGCTTTCGGGAACTGTCCGCCCGTATCGATTTCTTTCCATACCGGTGTATTCCATGTGGCGATATTGCGCTTGGCGCGCAGCACGTGGGTATCCATCAACACCTCGAACCGCTGATGATCCCATTTGCGGAATCCTGAACGTACAAATACATAAGGATGCATGTTCCGATCAAGGATATGATGCAGCAGAAATCCGAGGGCGTATACGCGAGATAGCATATCTCCCTTGGGCGCGGAATCGATCAAGTCGAGCAGAAATGGACCGCATTGCTTATTGTGCATGGCGCTTCCAAGCTCGTTCATTACTTTATTGCGCTGCCATGGCAGAAATTGATGATAGAAAAGAAAATCAGGCCCCTGGCACCCCATATTGAACATGCGTTTCTGGGAGTCGGGCGATATCCAATGGGCGATGCCAGCGTCGTCAAGCGCCTCTTGGCCGAATAGTAAATGCGTCCATACGTTGGGCATTGTTCCCCTCCTCGTTACGGAGCACCTCTTATGCAGCTGCGTGAGAAGCTGCATAAGAGATGCCTATCTACCAGTTCACCTGAAATAAAGAGGAATGTCAATCCTTTGTGAGTATGAAATGGGAACTCATTTGCTATCTTGATGTGGAACATTTTTGTGCAACATGATAAAGTTTCTCGATCTGTATAGCAAGATGAAGCGTTTGCATGTACACTGTAAGGAGCCACGGGGGACAAGCCCACAACGGGCCTGCCGAAGTGTGACAAGAGAGATAATTACATCATGTGGAGAACAGGTGGAGGATAATAACATGGAACAATTTCGTTTGCCTAAAATCGATGTACCTGCATTTGACTTGCCAAAAGCAGTCGTCCGCGTTATGGAAGAAGCGGAACAGAAGCTGGCGCATCGTCCTAAGTTGTTGAAGCTGTTCAAGAACTGCTTCCCGAACACGTTGGAAACAACGACTAAATTGCTGGATGACGGGACAACATTCGTCTTGACCGGGGATATTCCCGCTATGTGGCTGCGCGACTCGGTGGAACAGGTGATTCATTACGTTCCTTTCGCGAAGAATGACAAGGATTTGCAGCGCATTATCGGTGGTTTGATCAAGCGTCACATGTTCTATATTAATATTGACCCGTATGCAAACGCGTTCAACGAGACTGCGAATGACTGGCACTGGGATGCGAATGACCAGACTGAGATGTCCCCATGGGTATGGGAACGCAAGTATGAGCTGGATTCGATGTGCTTCTCGATTCGCCTCGCATATATGTATTGGAAAGAGACAGGACGTACCGATATTTTCGATACGAACTTCAAGTCCGCTATGCGCAAAATTGTGGACGTGTGGAAGACAGAACAGCATCACTTCGAGCAATCGCAATACCGCTTCACACGTGTGAACTGTCCAGCGATTGATACGATCCGCAACGACGGCAAGGGAATGCCTGTAAATTACACAGGAATGACTTGGTCCGGATTCCGTCCAAGTGATGATGCATGCGACTTCCACTACAGCATTCCTTCCAATATGTTCGCGGTGGTCAGCTTGCGTCAAATGCAGGAAATTGCGAAATACGGCTTCCGTGACGAAGAGTTCGTTAGCGAAATGGCGAAGCTGGAAGAGGAAATCAATCACGGCATCCAATTGTACGGGGTTCACAACCATCCGACATACGGCAAGATTTATGTGTATGAAACAGATGGCTTCGGCAACTATTGCCTCTTGGATGATGCAGGGACGCCAAGCTTGCTGTCCATCCCTTATATTGGATATGCAGACGCAAGTGATCCTATTTATGAAAATACGCGCAAATTTATTCTGAGCAAAGAAAATCCGTACTACTTCGAAGGCAAGGTTGCCAAAGGAATCGGCAGCCCACATACGCCAGACGGCTATGTATGGCACATGGCGTTGTCCATGCAAGGATTAACGGCAGCAAGCGATGAAGAAATGCTCGCTATGATTAATATGCTGGAAGCAACAGATGCGGATACAGGCTTCATGCATGAGGGCTTCCTCGCGGATGATCCGAATGTATTTACACGTCCATGGTTCGCTTGGTCGAACAGTCTGTTCTCGCAGCTTGTGTGGAAGGCCATGCATCGCGGGCTGTTGGATAAATAAAGTTTGACCAATTACGAAGAGCGATGATGAGAAGCAGCCGTCCATTTCCCTAGGGGAGTGGACGGCTTTGTTGTTGAGTTTGGGAAGCTTGCTTATCGTAGATTTACAGCAGATTGGAAGAAGTGCCCCATGTATTGTCATAGACGAGCTGGCTTAATACTTTCCGCTTCTCCCAGTTGTAGGCTTCGAGCAGTGGTCGCTCCGGATAATCCTCTGTATAACCGATAGAGATAAGAGCTGTTGGATCAATATGAAGCGGGATGTTCAGAATCCGCCGAATATCCGGCTTTTTATAGAAGCTAACCCAGCCCATTGCCAAGCCCTCAGCGTAAGCGGCGAGCCACATATTTTGAATAGCGCAGCTGACAGACATAATATCGGTCTCGGGAATGGAGTTGCGACCGAGAACATGATCCCCGCCACGCGAAGGATCGCATGTAATGCAAATCGTAACAGGGGCCTCCAGAATGCCTTGAATTTTAATCTCCATAAACTTGGTGTCGCGATCTGTGCCTTCATAGTGAATCGCCAGCGCACGACGCTCGCGATCTACCACTTCTGCCAACTTCGCCTTGGTCTCTGCGTCTTTGATGACGATAAAGTTCCACGGCTGCATAAAGCCCACCGATGGCCCGTGATGGGCAGCCTCCAGCAGTTTGACCAGCAGCTCATCAGACACGGGCTGTTGAAGGAATGTACGAATATCGCGGCGATTGTATATCGCCTTGTAAACGCCTTCTTTTTCTTGTTCGGTTAGTTTATTCATTGTCATGAGTTACACTCCTTTTTCTTGTATTTCAAAGGCATGTCATACTATTGACTGTTTCCCTCATATGTTTATTATAACGTACAAGTTATTCATGCTGCGAATCGGGGTAAGGTATGAAGGGATCTCTTGTTGGGAAAGAAAAAGGGCCTGCCCTACATACATGTGGCAAGACCCTGCAGCAATCGTAATAGGTAATATTACAGATGATAGTAAATAATTGGCTTAAGTATTAGATAAAACAATTAGAACATTTTTTTATAGGATCAAGCATGGTTTTCGTTATGAATGTTTTGTTGCGGGTGTTTTCCCGCTAGGTGGTGGTGTCACAGACTCCTTGCCAGAACTGTGTTCTGATCCTGGTTGACGAGCAGGCTGTTCTTTCTTAACTTCAGATAGAGACCGAACAGCATCTGCCACTAGGGCGGCATATGCTTTGGCGCCCTTAGGTACGAGATGAGTGCCATCCGGCTCGAAATAATCGTCATGGTCTTCAGTGGCGTTGTACCAATCGACCAATGTAATGTTGGAATGGGCAGCAGCCGTTTTCGCTAACAACGCATTGACCTTGCCTTCCCATTTCTCTGGCATGCGCGTATTGACGAAAATAATATGCTCAACATCAGAAAGGGATTCGATCAGTTTGTTTAACTGCTTTTCACCAAATATGCCGTTTGTTCCAAGTGCGATGATGACATATCTGCCGAGCTTGCCGTTCTGCTTCAACCCCTGAATAATATCGCTGGCTGCGGACATCTGCCTTCCAATCTTCGCATCGACAACAGTACCAGGGAGCTGCTTGCTCAGATAGGGAGCAACATCGAGCATGACTGAATCACCAATTGCAGAAATAGACCAGTTCTGCTTCTTGTCGGATGCGCGGTCTGTGTGAGACGGCTGATTCGGCTGTTGTGTCTGCTTGCTTTTAGGCTGCCCGCCTCCCTTGGCAGTTGAGCTAGATTCTAACGGGTCATCGGCACTTGGACTGCCGGGCTTCTTGATGGGATCAGAAGCAGCATCAGAGCGCTTCGGCTTCTTAGGTGTCGTATCCTTAACTACATGGGAGCCGGTATGTTCGGTTTGGTGAGCCTTAGATGCAGCTCCCAGATTGTCATGCGTGATGACTATCCGCTTGTTAGCTGCAGATTCTTCGGATTGGGCTTGGGCGGCATCCACTAAGGAACGACCGCTCATTCCAACGTAGAAAAGGGCGAGCAGCAGAACACAGCAGGCGGAGACTGACCAATGCTTCCACGATAGCCGCTGCCAACAATTAGGTTGCTCGCGCAGCTTGCGCCACAGTTGGGAGAGGCAGCCGCGTTGGATGGGCTGTTCGATATATCGCCACGACAAGGCGGCGAGCAGCACGCTCGCGGTGACCTGCAGCATGGCGCGCGTCCCATCAAATCCACTCGTATTGACTTCAGGATTGGTGAGAATTATGACCGGATAATGCCACAAATAAATGCCATATGATCGCTTGCCGATCCATACGAGCGGCCCCCAGCTGAGCAGCTTACTCAAGCGGCTTGCTGGATGTGCAAGCGCCGCAATCGTAAGTGCACTCACAATAGAGAGCAGCACGAATCCCCCTTGATATAGAAAATCATCGTATTCACTTACTTTTACAATCATATAGAGCATAGCGCTTAATCCGAGAGCCCCTATTAGATCAAGGCTTAAGCCTGCCTTATGAGCTGTGTTTGCAGCAAGACGTCTGCTAGGCCATACGACAGCAAGTGAAGCTCCAATGAGAAGAGCGAATACTCGCGTGTCTGTGCCGTAATATACACGGCTTGGATCAGTGCCTGGCTCATACAGCCATGCCATTGCCAATGCAGAAGCAGCTGCTGCCGCTGAAATTCCGAGCAGAAGCTGACCTCGCCTTGGTGCAAGCTTTAATCCAATCATGAGTAGTACAGGCCACATCAGATAAAATTGCCCTTCAACGGCAAGAGACCATAAATGAAGGTAGGGTGAGGGCGAACCAAAGCTGTCAAAGTAAGAAACATTGTGAAAAATGAGATACCAGTTGTTCCCGTACACGAAGGTTGACCATATATCCCCTCGTAGTTTGGTCAAGCGCGCAGGATCGAAAATGGTTAGCCAAGCAACGCTGAACAGCAGCATAACGAGAATGGCGGGAACTAGCCTGCGCACCCTGTGTACCCAGAACGTATACAGATCAATTGCACCTCGCTGCTGCCTTGTGGCAAGCAGTAAATCCGTTACAAGGTAACCGGACAAGACGAAGAAAATGCCGACACCTAAAAAGCCTCCTTGAGCCCAGCCAAGATTCAGGTGATAGGCGATGACGGCCAGAACAGCAATTGCTCTCAGGCCATCCAGGGCGGGCATGTAGCGTCTATTGTTGCGTCGAAGCTCATGCATATTGGACGCCCCCTATATGTGGTGTGACCACGACGAATAACCGTACTACTGAATCGTTATTCGGATGAAGTCTCATGCATAACCATTTCATTGTAGTCTTGATGTCCTTTCTTGAGATGTAGGGGAACATGATTGATTTGGATAATAAACTGGTAAAGGTTTCAGGTGAGTCCTGCTTGCGTTGAACCGTGTTCGTAGCGAAGAGGATGAAGGGGTGTGAGTGTCAGATATTCTCTTACTCGTTCCTTGTGTGCCTATATCTCCTAACCGTGTATACAAATATCAAAGTTCGAATAACCTCTCTTACTATATCGAAAAAACACATATGTACTCGTTACAGATCTATTACATATTTTATTCAATTTTGTAATTTTTAGGATTCATGGTAAGGTTACAGCAATCTGTCCCAACACTTGTTACGCAAGCTAGTGACTAGAGTTGTTGCAAGCGACAGTGGAAATGTTTTCAATGTTTGTTCCGGTCAATGGATCCGGTATGCATTTACGTTCATTTGTCGATAATTCAAGCTTCAGGGGCCTTACATGTACTCGATCACATCACAGAAGCTTTTATGGATAAAATTATGTCTTTGACACACGAGAGAGGATCCGATGTAATCATCGAATTTTTGGCGAATGTGAATTTGGAGACTGATCTAAAAATAATGGCCGCATCGTCGTAGTTGGTAACCGGGGCAGTTTGGAAAGATCATATTATCCATTGATTAAGGATCAAATAATCCGAAGAAAAGGCAGACTACCTACTAATAGAAAAGAGCTGTTTCCTGCAGCAGGCAATGCAAAGAAGAAAAAAAGGAGAAAAATGTCGAATTAAACCCAAAGAAGTAGTTCTTTATACTCAAAAACTTAATTTGGATATGTTTTTCTTGTGAAAATGATAAATCATATAGTGCTTGGCTGAACCGTTTTCAGTATAATAGGCATAGAAAAGTGGAAGTATAGGACGTTCGGAATATGTCGAATATACTCCATTAATGTCGGAAAGGGGAAAAGATAGCTGAGATGAGAGCCGAATGGATTCAACCTTTTTTGCAATCGGCAAGCACAGTTATTGAACAAATTGTGCAAGTCCGTCCCAGTCGGGGAGAGCTTCAAATGTTAAGTTGGAGCGGTACGCATGACTTTCGCATCCAGGTCGGTCTGACGGGGCAGTTGTCCGGACAGGTGGCATTTGGCTTGAACGAAGACGTGGCGTTGAAAATGGCATCGGCTATGATGGGGGGATCTCCTCTTGCATCCCTTGATGCTATCGGTGAGAGCGCCATTTCAGAGCTAGGCAACATGATTAGTGGCAACGCAACGTCACTGATGTACAATCAGGGAATCAGCGTTGATATAACACCTCCCCAGCTGCTCATATCGGCTGATCATCCTGGTCCTATTCAAGAGGTCTTGGCTGTACCGTTATTATTGGATGGAATCGGTCGATTTGATGTACTTATGCATATCGGCTAAAGTGATAGAGTCGACGTTGTATCCTAATGCGGCGACGCAGTTCTGACCAACTGCACCTGCTTTGTACATAAGGTAGACATGGTGCGGATTGGAGGGTAAAGGAGTAAATCAATGGAACTGAAGGGCAAGATTGTGCTTATCACTGGAGCCTCGAGCGGAATTGGGGCTTGGACAGCTCAAGCTGCTGCTGCGAAGGGAGCCGTTCCGATCTTAACGGCGCGCTCCATAGAGAAGTTGGAAGTCGCGGCTGTCTCGATGACGCCTTCACCTGCCGTCTATACGATGGATGTAACGAAGGATGAGGATGTGACGCGCGGAATTTCCACTGTGATGGAGAAGTATGGGCGTATCGATATCTTGGTGAATAATGCAGGTTTCGGCTTGTTTGAACGGACTGTAGATATGCCATCCTCGCAGTTCGCCGCGATGATGGATGTGAATTACATGGGAACGGTGCGCTGCACGAAGGCGGTCCTGCCTCATATGCTGGCCCGGGGAGAAGGGCATATCATCAATGTAGCTTCTATGGCAGGCAAGGTTGGGTCTCCGAAGTCTGCTGGCTATACGGCAACGAAGCACGCGGTGCTGGGCTTTACGAATGCACTGCGCATGGAGCTGGCAGGGACAGGTGTTGCTGTATCTGCAGTGAATCCAGGACCTGTGAATACACCATTCTTCGAGCAGGCAGATCCAAGCGGACAATATGTAAATAATATTCGTTGGTTCATGATGGAGCCAGAGAAGGTTGCGCGGCATATTGTTCGGGTGATGGAGACCCGCAAGCAGGAAGTGGATCTTCCGTGGATTGGTGCGCTCGGAGGGCGGCTGTATGGGTTGTTTCCGAGAATATCGAACCGGATTGCGGCTAAAATGTTGAATAAGAAATAAACATGTGGATGTTGTTAGGATAGGCAACCATTGGCGATTCCGATGGTTGGCATGGCGAAGTCCGCCCACTCCTGTTCGATTGGGATCAGGAGAAGGCGGACTTTTTGTGTGCTGAGCACGATTGGCATGCTTCAAGTACTACTCGTCTTACTGCTCGTCGCCTTCATTGGCACGGTGAGCCTCATTCATTTGCTTAATTTCCTCGAACAGTGCACGAACGGCTGCCTTGCCCTCTGGATTGGCATTGTTCCAATGACGGGTTAAGTTGGGCATTGTTTTGTGCATATGATTATAGAGCGCCCACATTTTCACTTTTTCTACCGTTGCAGCATCAGTGTGTCCGGTAAGCAGATCGGCATATTTCTCCAGAAGCGCATCGAATGAAGCGGATAGGTTGTCGGTCATTTGCAGATACCTCCTTACTTTTTTGGATGTGCATGTTTAGGCTATCATAACGAGCAATCATTTGGAAAGTTGGAGTGAAGACTTCTTTTCGATATAATGGGTACAGCGAACAATGGGAAGGTATGTTCATTTGTCATGAATCAGCGCCTTCCATAGAGAGGAACGATACAAGTTGAGTACAACATTTGACACATTTGCAATACGAGAAGAGCTGAAGCTTCGGCTGGAAGCCAGACATATTACGGAGCCATCACCCGTGCAGGCTGCGGCAATTCCTGCTGCATTGGAAGGACGCGATGTCCTTGCACAATCACAGACGGGTACGGGCAAGACGATTGCGTATTTGCTTCCTGTCCTAACCCGGATTCAGCAAGATGCACGATCAACACAGGCCGTGATTATAGCGCCTACCCAAGAACTTGCGATGCAAATTGTTCGGGAAGCGGAATATTACAGTGAGGGCAGCAGCATTCAAATTGCGTCGCTGATAGGCGGTGCGGCATTGAAGCGCCAGGTAGAGAAGCTGAAGCTTCACCCGCAGCTTGTCATTGGTACTCCGGGCCGGATTCATGAGTTGATTGAGATGCGCAAGCTGAAGATGCACGAGGTGCGCACCATCGTCGTGGACGAGGTCGATCATGTACTGCAGAAGGGCGGTGCGAGCGATACTGATTCGATTATGCGCAGCGCGCTGCGTGATCGTCAGCTCCTGTTCTTCTCCGCTACCCTGCCTGCTGAGGTGAAGGCTCTTGCAGAGCGCTGGATGCAAGATCCCGTTAACATTGGCATTGAGCCGGAGAAGCGGATAGCGGATACGATTGAGCATCTTGTATTTGTATGCGAGGAGCGCGATAAGATTGATATGCTGCGCCGTCTCGTTCGTCATTGGAATCCGAAGCAGGCAATCGTATTCATCAATGACTCATCTGAGATTGCCGAATGGGAGCAGAAGCTGGGCTATGCGAACTTGTCAGTTGCTTCGTTATATGGAGATGCGCCGAAGCAGGAGCGGGTGAATGTCCTTCGCCGCTTCCGTGAGGGACAGTTCCAATTGTTGTTAGCTACTGATGTAGCTGCACGTGGATTAGATATACCGGATCTGCCGTATATCTTCAGTGCTCAGCCTGCATTGAATGCGGAACATTATGTTCATCGTGCAGGGCGAACAGGTCGCATGGGACGTCAAGGTGTGTCCGTGAACCTGATCTCTCATCGTGAGCAGTTCATTATGCGCAAATTCGAACGAGAGCTCGGAATCGTTATCCATGAGCGCGACTTCTACAACGGTCGCATCTTCGAGCCGAATGATGCATCACGTCGTCCGAAGACGAAGCCAGCTGCCAATCATCAGCTGAGCAAGCCGTCGGCTGGGTATCGCTCATTGTCGAAGGACAAGCGTTCTGGCAAGGACAAGGATAAAGGCGCACCTAAATGGCTGAAAGAGAAGAAGCGCCAGTAATAATAGCAATGGTATGAACTCGGACGAGGAACCGCCGCAGATAAAGGACCTGCGGCGGTTTTTTTGCGTGATCACTATCTACCTCATATTCATTTATTTCGGGCATTGGCACTTCTGCCATTCGCATATCGATTTTTCTATATTTATCGATAACCATTGCTCTCATATCCTAATTCCTCCATATAACTCTATATTATATTTCTAATCATCTACGAATGAACGTCTAGTGTTTGCCATTGGAAAATTCAAGATACAACATATACGAGTCTTCACTTGTATCTTCGACTTAGGGTGAATCTATGACGAGCACAAAAAAGATGGAGAAAACATGGATCAATTCTCGAATCTAGGAAACCAAATGGCTGGTAATATCGTCTAATTAGATAGGGGTATGTACAAATGAGCATATATCTTGTTTCTTGTGCGACAAATAGGAAGGGGAGAATGAGTTGGCGTCAAAGTGGAAAATAGGGGTTCTGCTGCTTACAGTAGTAGCTTTAATGAGTGGCTGTCTCGGGGAAAAACCGGTGCTAGAGCAGCTGGAAGAAGGGAAAGGTAAAATTAAGGTCATTAGTTATAACGAGGAATCTTTCTATAGCGAGTATGGAAATTATTTCAATATTAAACACCCGGATATCGAATTTGAAGTCGTTAGCTATCAAGAACTGTATGCCAACAATCAGGATGGCGAACCATTTGATTATGATGAAGAGATGGAAAAGTTCATAGAAAAAAATAAGCCGGATGTGCTTCTCTTAAACGATAAGCTGTTCGAGAAGTATGCGCAAAATGGAAAGCTGTATGGTCTTGATCAAATTATTAGCCAAGAAAAATTTGATTTGGAAGGCTACATGCCAGGCCTAATTGATATGATTCGCTCCAAGGGGAACGGTACTCTATATGGATTGGCGCCGTCCTTCTATACGAATGTACTGTACTATAATCGAGATCTATTTAAGGAGCATAATGTAGAGCCGCCGAGCAACAAGATGAGCTGGCAGGAGATTATCGACTTGTCCAAGCGATTTACTTCTATCGGTTCGGGAGACAATCAAGTTTATGGATATTATCAACCCTATGGAGACATACGATCTGCCGTGAATCAAATCGTCTCATCCTCTGCATTGAATCTATTCGATACGAAGGGCGAGAAGCTGCTTATTAATTCGGATGGATGGAAGAAGGCAATTAAGATGGCAACAGATGCCGTGCGCGACAAATCGATTGGCATTCCATCTTCCGAGCAAAGAAGTATGTCGGATGATCCGTTCTTCCAGGGTAAGGCGGCGATGGTAACGGAGGGGACTTGGTTTGCACAGCAACTCAGGGATCGCCCTCGTTATGATAAGAAGTTAAAAGAAATCAATTGGGACATCGTAACAGCACCAATCGATCCTTCGAGTCCTGACGAATCAAGCAATGTGGGCTTATCTGAAATTTATGGGGTTGCAGCTGATTCCCCAAATAAGCGTGCGGCCTGGGAATTCGTCAAGTTCATAAATGGGCCTGAAATGGCGAAGGCTTCTGCACGTTCCATGTCTGGCCGTATTCCAACACGCAAGGACTATTTCAAGGAGATTGATGGCCGCAGCACAGAGCCATTTTACCTATTGAAACCTAAAATGGGTACATCCTCATCAGGCTTTTGGAATAGTAAAATTCCAGAGAAATTCCATGAGGGCTTCATGCCATTGGTAACTACGTCGCTACAAGCGGTAGTCGATAATAAGAAGACGGTGGATGAAGCTGTAGCTGAACTGGAAACGAAGGGGCAGCAAATGTTGAATAAGGCGTATGAAGAGCAAAAGGCCAAATCAAAAGATAAAAAATAATAGAATCTGAATCAAGATGCATCACAGATCCATCATAGAACCTTCTATGGTGGATTTTTTATTCACTTATAGATCGGATGGAAGTAGAGGGGGAAATTAATTTCTTTCACATAAAATCAATTCTATTGTTGAATGATGGAAAAATGATCTATATACTTATTGTTGATATTTGGAAAAATAGGAAGGAGAGTTGTGTGTGAAGACGAAATGGAAGCTCGTCATATTTCTGCTAACGATTACTTCTATGTTAAGTGGGTGTCTCGGAGAGAAGCCCGTGTTGGAGCAGCTTGATGAGGGAAAAGGAAAAATTAAGGTTCTCTACTATAACGAGGAATCATTCTATCAACAGTATGGCAATTATTTTAATGTGAAATTTCCGGATATTGAATTCGAGGTTGTAAACTCAGAAGATATGTACGCAAATCGGAAGGATAATGAGCCGTTTGATTATGAAGCAGAAATGAAAAAGTTTCTTGATAAGCATAAGCCTGACGTCTTGTTCTTGAATGACACCATGTATGAAACCTATGCGAAGGACGGGAAGTTGTACAACATAGAGGAGGTCATTGCACAGGAGAAATTTGATTTGGAAGGCTATATGCCAGGTCTTATTGATATGATTCGTGCGAAAGGGAACGGTACTTTGTATGGACTTGCTCCATCTTTCTATACGAATGTATTGTACTTCAACCGCGCTTTGTTCAAGGAGCACAATATCGAGCCCCCGCGCAATAAGATGAGCTGGCAGGAGGTCATCGATCTGTCGAAGCGATTTACGGGTATCGGTTCAGGAGACAATCAAATCTTTGGATTGTACCAAGACTATGGGGATGTTGAGCGTGTGATGGACAACATTGTCTCTACTTCTGGCTTGAAATTGGTAGACCAGAAAGGCGAGAAGCTGCTTATTAATTCGGACGGTTGGAAGAAGGCCATCACCCTTGCTACCGATGCGATACGGTCGAAGGCCGTCTATGTCCCACCACGAGATAATGGTGAGAATGGACAAATGATGCGGTTCGGTAATGATATGTTCATGAGAGGCAAGGCGGCAATGATGATTGAGAGCACGTGGTTTGCGCGTCAAATTAAGGATCGACATCGTTATGACAAGGAAGCGAAGCAAATCGATTGGGATATCGTCACGGCACCGGTAGATCCAGCAACACCTGATGAGTCTGGCAATGTGTTTTTATCTGAAATTTACGCGATATCCGCAGATTCTCCAAATAAGCGAGCGGCGTGGGAATTCGTTAAGTTCGTCAATGGTACAGAAATGGCGAAGGCTTCTTCCCGAGCGTTAAGTGGACAAATTCCGACCCGCAATCAATATTTCAAGGAAATCGACGGCAGAAGCACGGAACCGTTCTACTTGCTGAAACCGAAGTCTACCGCTGAGCGCTACAACAAAAATATTCCTATGGAATTTTACGAGCCTTATAACCAATTGCTGCGGAAAGCGTTGCAGGATATCGTCGACAACAAGAAGTCGTTAGACGAAGCGGTAGCTGAATTGGAAACAAAGGGGCAAGCCGAATTGATAAAGGCGAAAGAGGCAGAGAAGGCGCGTCTAGCGAAAGAGAAAAAAGGAGATTCATCTTCGACGAAAACAGAGTCTACAGGCTCTACAGAATCCACTGGATCCACTAAATCGGGTGGCTAACCTGTCCAAATGATATAGATATATGACGTTACAGTACCTATTCTCCATGCCTTCTTGTGGCGAGAATAGGTACTGATCGTTTGAAGGGATGCTGCAGAGGTGAAGGGGAAGAACGTAATGTCTATGTCTAAGGTATTAACGCGTGCCATAGTGTCTATGTTAGTACTTGCGATGATGATGGCAGGATGCAGTTCGGAAAAACCGCTTCTGAAAGATCTGGACGAGGAGAAGGAAGTTACACTTAGAATTCTAACCAATATGGATAGAATGTCTTTTAGGAATTTCTATGGGGGATTATTTGGGATTCAATATTCAAATATTGATATAGAGTTAATTCCGTTTGATGAACGATATTCATCGAATCTTGACAGCATAGTGGCTCTGGAAGCGAACATCAGCCGGGTTAGACCAGATGTTGTCTTTCTGTCGCCTGATGCCTATGAACGACTAGCTGTCGAGCACAAGCTGTACAATTTGGAGACGATAATACGCCAAGAGCAGTTCGATGTGGATACGTTTCTTCCAGGTCTCATCGATTGGATCCGTAAAAAGAGTGGGGGCGCCTTGTATGGCTTAGCGCCCTCTTTTATGGGCAAAGTGTTATTTTATAATGCAGATTTATTTCACCAATACGGTGTGGAACTGCCGCATGATGGAATGACGTGGGATGACGTGTTGAAATTAGCCGCACGGTTCCGCAATGAGGGATCCTCAAATGATGAAGTAAGTGGTCTCTATGTGTGGGATATTGAGGCTGCTATATTTGATATTTCTATGAACTTGGGCCTAAAACTCGTTGATTCCAAAGGGGAGCGAATGTTGATCCAATCGGAGTCTTGGAAACGAGTTTTCAGCCAAACCGTTGAGGCGATTCAGAACAGGGATATACGTCCTCAATTCTCAATTGCTAATAACGGAGTGATCAAGGAAGAACGGTCGGATTTATTTCTAGCTGGACGTGCGGCAATGAAGTTGGATTGGAACATGAGTGTGTTTAGTTTACAGAGGGGAAACATTCAAGGAGGCAACAATTATGCCTTTGATTGGGGCGTGGTTACAGCGCCAATTGATCCATTTCGGCCTGGAGAGACCCCTTATATTCAGATCCCTACTATTATGGCAATTCCTATCGAGGCGGAACATAAGCGGGAAGCATGGGAATTTATTAAGTTCTCAAATGGCCCAGAAAAAGTAGAGAGGGGGTTGCGATATTTCCCCTTCGAAATGATGACTCGCGGTTTGTCCAAGAAAACTAAGGATTATAACAAGCTTGAAACGTTCTATAAGCTGCGTATGAGTCAGGACCGTGATTCACGGCCATACCCTGTGAATGTGCCAGACTCTTTTACAGAACCTTTTGACAAGTTGTTAAATCAAGTCCTAACTCGCATGATTCGCAAAGACGTGACCGTGGAGCAAGGAATTAATGAATTGGACATCAAGGGGAACGAATTATTGAAGCAGGCCCGAGCAAGTCAGAATGGAGGGGGCCAACATTAAACGGATATCAATAGGGTTGCTAGTTGTCATTTTACTGCTTATGAGCGGGTGCTATGGCGAAAAGCCTGTTTTTGCACCGCTTAAGGACGGTAAAGGGAAATTACGAGTTGTATATGATGATGAAGATCAATTTTTCAATGATTACGGCGATTATTTTCAATTCCTTTATCCGGATATCGAAATAGAAGTTGTCAGCACCACGAATTTATTTACGATACAAAATAATGTGATGGACAGATCGGACCAGAAGATGGAGCAGTTTATTAAGGAGAATAAACCTGATGTGCTGTTCTTGAACGAAGAACTGTTTGACAATTTTCTACATACGGGGCTGTTATACAGCTTGGATGAAATTATGAAGCAAGAGCAGTACGACTTAAGCGGCTTTATGCCTGGTGTAATTGAATCACTTCGGGATATAGGAGGAGGAAAGTTGTATGGTCTAGCTCCTTTCTTTAGTACTTTTGTTCTTTATTACAACGAGGATCTATTTAAATCGAATCATGTGGATCTTCCCAAGGACAAGATGACTTGGCCGGAAGTGCTTCAACTAGCTGCCCGTTTTGGACAATCTGCATCGGAAGGCAGAACTGGACAGTATGGGTTGTCATTCGGATATACGAATGCCCATTTGCTATTTGGAGAGATAGCTAAGGCATCCACTTTGCAATTAACCGACCCAACAGGCAGCAAGCTGCAAATTCATTCCGATAGTTGGAAGCAGATTATGATAATGACGGTGGATGCGATCCGCAGTGGCGCTGTATTTACCGATCAGGCAAGTCAAGCTCTTAAGATATCAGGTGAAGATGCATTTTATCAGGATAAGTCTGCGATGCTGCTTACTGGACTATCAGTAGCAAATGAATTGGAAAGGCGTCAAATCAATACTGATATGAAGCAGATGAACTGGGGGATGGTCACTGCCCCTATTAACCCGAATTATCCAGAGGAATCCACAAATGCACATCTAGAGGAGATATGTGCAATCCCCGCTGATTCGGTGAATAAGCGTGCGGCATGGGAGTTCATTAAATTCATGAATAGCAAGGAGTTAGCGAAGAGTGCTCCAGATATGAGGCCCCCTAAGCTGCCAACCCGGATGCAGTATATGAAGAAATGGAAAGGGCGAAGTACAGAGCCTTTGTATGCATTGAAGCTGAATTCGCATCATCGCTTCATATGGGACAATCAACGCGTTCCCATGGAGCTCAATTCCGCCCTCACTCCGTTATTGCGGGATGGACTGCAGGCGGTGCTTGCCAACGGAAAGTCTATTGATGAACTGCTTGATGAACTGCAAGTGAAGGGTCAGGAGGCACTGGATAAGATGAAGCAATAATACAGGAATAGGGAGAGTCTTTTTGCACATGGATGCAGCGGCTTTGTTGATAGAAATCTGATATTCGCCTTATCTTGTGACGCAATTGTTTGAATATTGGAGGTTTGGTAGATATACTAAATCTTATTGGAAAATAGAGGGTGGGAGGTTGTGTGTTGGTGAGATGGAAATTCTGGAAGTTGAGTGCTTTACTGCTTGCAGCCATGTTGCTCGTAAGCGGTTGTCTTGGGGACAAGCCGGTGCTAGAGCCGCTAGAGGAAGGAAAGGGAAAGATTAAAGTTCTTTATTATAGTGAGGAATCATTCTATAGGCAGTATGGAAACTACTTCAATATTAAATTCCCGGATATCGAATTTGAAGTCGTTGGTATGGAGGAGCTCAATTCGAGCGACGACTATCAAGAAGCACTTAAGAAAATGATAGAGAAACATAAGCCAGACGTTATGCTTCTGAGCGAGGATATTTTTGAGACCTTTGCCGAAGATGGGAAGCTGTACGGCCTAGATGATATCATTGCACAAGAAAAGTTCGATTTAGAAGATTTTATGCCAGGCCTTATCGAGCGTATCAAAAGCAAGGGGGGCGGCAAGTTGTATGGCCTCGCTCCTTCCTTTTATACGCGAGTCTTGTATTACAATGAAGACTTATTCAAGGAGCATCATATTGAATTGCCGAACAACAAGATGAGCTGGAAGGATGTCTTGGATTTGGCCAGACGATTCAGCGGTATTGGTTCCGGTGAGGATCAGGTCTATGGGTATTATCAGGAGTATGGGAACATGAGCAATCTGTTTCAAGATATTGTTAGCTCGTCATCCTTGAAGCAATTTGATGCGAAGGGTGAAAAGCTGCTGATTAACGCTGATGGCTGGAAACAGGCCTTTACACTGGCAACGGATGCGCTGCGAAGCAAGGCTGTATATATGCCGCCGAAGGGCGAAGAAACGCAATTTATGAATAATAACTTGTTCGTTCAAGGGAAGGCAGCAATGATGATGAGTGGTACTTGGCTCGCGCAAGAGATTGATAATCGTCCGACCTACGACAAGAAGGCGAAGAAGTTTGCCTGGAACTTCGTCACAGGTCCGATCGACCCTTCGTCTCCAGACGAATCTGCTTATGTGAATTTATCTGAAATCTATACAGTGTCTGCGGACTCAGCGAATAAGCGCGCAGCGTGGGAGTTCGTCAAGTTTGTCAACGGCAATGAAATGGCCAAGGCAGCCTCGCGTTCCATGATGGGAAGCTTGCCGACACGAATGAAGTATAAGAAGGATATTGCAGGTAAGAGCTCGGATCCGCTCTATATGCTGAAGCCAAAATCCATCTCGGCTTATGGCTGGTGGAACAGACATGTTCCTAGAGATTTTTATAGCACCTATGACGGTATGGTTCAGCAAGCCCTCGAATCCGTAATTGAGAAAAAGAAATCCGTGGATGAGGCTGTTGGAGAACTGGAAGCCAAGGGGCAGGCAGCGTTAACGAAAGCGCATGAAGACGAAAAAGCGCGCAAGGCTAAAGAGAAGGGCAAAGAATCAAGTTCTACTGAAAATGGAAAGTCGGGTTGATGAAATGAATAGGGTTCTTGTGTGAACAAGCCGTCTGAAAAGACGGCTTTTTATTGTTCATACAAATCGCTTCTATTGTGACAGAAATGTAAGGTCGTGATTAGAGGATATCCATTCGCTTCCTGTCAGGTTGTTCGATATAATGAGAACAGTGAGGTGAATAGGCATGAAGCCTTTATTGAAGATAGATAGACTAACTGGCGGTTACAGTACAGGCAGACCTGTGCTGCATGATATCTCCTTGCAAGTGAATGCAGGCGAAATGGTTGGCCTCATTGGATTGAACGGCGCAGGGAAGAGTACGACGATGAAGCATATATTAGGACTGCTTGAGCCGCAAGCAGGAAGCGTTGCCATACATGGGAAGACGCTGGCGGAGGATGCGGAAGCGTATCGTGCTGCTATTGCGTATGTACCGGAGTCGCCGATTCTATATGATGCGCTGACGGTGCGCGAGCATCTGGTATGGACGGCTACCGCATATGGCGTCGAACAAGGGGTATTTGAGAAGAGGGTACGGGAGCTTGCGGAAATGTTCCATATGACCGCACACCTGGATAAAGCTGCACAGCATTTATCGAAGGGGATGCGGCAGAAGACGATGCTCATGTGCGCGTTTGCTGTTCGGCCGCCTTTATATATTATTGATGAGCCTTTCCTTGGACTTGATCCGCTCGGTATTCGATCATTGCTCCAATATATGAAGCAAGTGCAGGCAGAGGGCGCATCATTGCTGGTGAGCTCTCACATTTTGTCGACGATTGAGCATTACTGTGATTCGTTCGTGCTTCTGCATCATGGTAAAGTTCTCGGAGCGGGCACGGTGCATGGAATGCACGATCAATACGAGGCCCAGTCAGGCAAGCGGGCGGAAGAGCGGCTGGAGGAGCTGTTCTATGCGTGGGTTAGCGATGAGCGTATCACTGGTTCTGTGGATGGTGCACAGCGATGACACAGACCCGAATGAAGGAGGCATCCACCGTCAGTAGTCTGACAGAGGTGCTTCTACATCCTGAGGAGCTATGGGCAAGCCGCAAGCGTGAATTCTGGGGTAAGGTCATGCCTTATATGCGCTACGTCATACAGAGCGGACTCGGGGCACTCATGTTATTCGTGCTCGTGGCAGGAACGGCGTTATATGCTTCCTTTATCGAGCACATTCCACCTACTTTTCCGATTAAGGAGGTTGCCCTGCTGCTGGTAGCGCCCGCAGTTGCCTATACGACCTATCGCACGCTGCTGCGACCGGCCGATCTTGCCTTTCTGCTGCGCATTGAGCATCGAATGTCCGGCTATATGAAGAGGAGCGTACGCTATAGCCTATGGCCGCGAACAGTACTCCTTATTGCTGTGTGGTGTGTATTGTGGCCGTTATACAGCCGTGCAGAGGATAACCCGAAGAACTTCATCTTTACTTTGATCCTATTGTTGATGCTCAAGGCGGTTGCTGCATTTGGCGCTTGGAAGGAGCGCCACTATAGTGACAATCGCCGTCGAATTGCTGCCCGCTACGTGCGTTATCTATGGGCTTGGGGAGCAACGGCTTGTTGGCTGTGGCTCAATATGCCTGCTGCGCTACTTGTCATCGGTGTGAGTGGGTTGGTGTACATAGGCTGGTTGGTTACAGGGAGAACGCTGCGTTTTCCATGGGAGGCGCATTTCGAAGCGGAGAAAGCACATGAGGGACGAGTTTATTTGTTTTTGAGTGGATTCGTGGATCTGCCAGCAACAGACGAACGTCGATATGCGAGACCGTGGCTCAATTTCATGGGCAATCGATTTGCATTGCGGAAACCATTAGCCTATCGTTATTTGCTGATGAAGACGTTGGTGCGAAGTGAGCTGCTGGGCATCTTATTGAGGCTGGTCATCATTGGCGCTGTGCTTTTATATTGGACAAATGCTACAGAGTGGAGCCTCCTGCTGTATGCAGCAGTTGTATTCGTTGCAGGCACACAGATGGGGGCCGTGTTTGCCTTCCATCGACATGATGTGTGGCAGGAAGTTTACCCACTTCCCGTGCATGCACGTCATGAAGCGGCATTATATGCCAGTACCGTTGCGCATGCGCTGGCAGCCTTCGCGCTGCTGCTGCCAATTGCAGTCGGGCCATTATCGGTCTCATTCAAGCTAGCCATGATCGGATCGGGTGTGGCTATCGTCTTGTTGACTAGATGGAAACGTTCGAAGCCGCGCAAGGATGATGAAGATTAATCGAATAGGAAGCATAAAGATTACAACATAAAGGGTTCCTAGAATTACATTTCGAAGCGTACGAATTAAATAACTGCAATTGTCTATACGGGACAAGGGAGAGATGCTTTATCTGCTTCCTTGTCTTTTTTTCTGTCAGTATGTTTCACAAGCAGTTCATGCATATGCACTAATTCTTTATTTCGTGTCTAGTCGTACAAACAGCGACAAGAATACGATACATTGTGACGTCATAGTTATGGTAATGGGATGGCTGAATCCGCTATCATCATCAAATATGCAGCCAATTGAATTTCGGCAGGGGATGCCCGTCATGCAGATGAAGGGAGAGGTGAATGTCCGATGGAGCAAGGACGTAGTCAGCTATTGCTTGGGGCAATCATATGCAAGAGGTGCGATCGGATAATTGCCGAGCAAGATACGGAAAAAGTCATGGTGTACTATGTGGAGTGCAATAAGCGCGATTGTAGAGAGCAAACAGCAGTGATGGAGAGAGAGGTACTGTACATTGAAGCTTAGTTCGAATCAGGCGGAGCAGTGGGATAAGACGGTTGTCCAGCGTCATGGCCATTCCAACAGTACGGCTGGCATACGGATTATCGAATTGCATCAGCAGCATATTCATCATGTGGGCACATTATGGCGGGAGACGGAATACAAGAACTTCGTCCCTTATTCGCCTCAATTAGATGGCCTGCATGTTGCGCAGTGCGGCAGTTCTGCAGAAGTGCAGGCTGCTGCAGAAGCAGGGTATCATAAGTTGCTGCTGGCGCCAAGTCATAGCTTATTAATGAAGTCGGAACGTGTTCGTCTCATTCGTGAGATGCTGCTTGCTGGAACGGCGGGGGAACGTGATTCAGCGCTTCAGAAGCTGCTTCCGCTGATGACGGCCGAATATGAACATATGTTGGCTGTCCTTCATCGACATGCTGCTATACATGGATATGTGCGTTTGCTCGATGCCCCAATTATGCAGCTGCTGCCGAGTATAGCTGATTTGGAGTTGCGAATGGGAGTAGTTCAGCGCTTTGCGGCCGATTCCGATCTATCAGTGGAACGGCACCGTCTGCATCAGCAGTGGTTGAAGCTTAAGCAATGGAAGCAGTGGCTTCATTCCGGAAACGGGGACAAATGCATGCTGTCGAGCGCAGTTGTGGAATGGATCGATATGCAGGCAGAAGCCTTGTTCCGGGCTGAGCAGCGCTTGGCGAATCAAGGATATGATATTCAATTAACGGTGCTGCTGCCGTATGAAGCGGGGAGCTGGAAGCAGCATGTCGGCTGCGTCCGTCTGGCTGCCGAGCAAATTCTTGGTGTTCACGCCACACGTAGTTACCCGATTGTCGGGATCCGAATAGAGCATGCGGTTAGCGCTCGGGAGAATATGTCACAATCTGGCAGGCTTGGCGGATTGGGCGGGCAGTTCGTCTTACCGGAAATCGATATGGACTGGGAAGAAGTTGATTTCGTTTGGATGAGTCGGGGAGGGGAGCAGACGAATGAAAACGATCATTTCTAGATGATCGTTCACAATATAGCTCGAACGGTGGAAAGGCCAGTGACGGTGTGGAAGCTGCCGGCACTGGCTTTATTTGAATTTAGAACAACCGGTTCAGACATCGCTTGCTTCCTGTGTCTAGTTCAGAGATCGGAGGCACGATACAGCGTCGTCCGAAGCTGTCGAGCAGAATCATTCCCCCTTCTGGTGAAGGCTGGACGTGCTCATGCAAAGTTTCCAGCTCGAGCCTCATTGTTCCTCTATCAGTGATAACCTCCCATTTCCACACATTGTTCTTCTCATGTATGCTCACAATACTCTCCACTCTAGGAATGAAATACCGACGTTTCAGCTCAAGCTGAATAGCGTCTTGACTGCTGGAATCCAGCTGCTGCAAATCGCGTACAATGCCAATTTCCTTGCCATCACGATCTCGTACAGATAAATAGCATAAGGCGTAAGAGAATGGAAATGCCCGATAGATTGATACTTCCGATGTTACCGTATCTCCATCCCTAAGCTCCAGCAGGCCTCCTTCACTGTGGCGAAAGGATACGGTAGGAGGAAAATAGCGGATATCTTCCGCAAATGCGCTTATGGAAGTGGCTGACTGATCATGATCGTTAGTGTTGTTCGCTGACTGGTTGCGGATATGTTCTTCCAGCTCGGCTTGATGGAGCGGTTCTTGGACATGTACATCAGGCAAAGAGATACTCCCCTTTCATTTCAGACATTTCCTGTTGAGCCTGCACAAGCTTTGTGTATACTCCATTCTGCGAGAGAAGCTGATCGTGGGAACCGACTTCCACGAGCCTGCCTTGATCCAGGACAATAATACGAGTGGCGTGGCGGAGCGTAGACAGCCGATGAGCAATAGCAAAGGTCGTGCGCCCACGAATGAGTCTCATCATCGCTTCTTGAATCTGGCGCTCTGTGGCGGTATCGACAGAAGCGGTAGCTTCGTCGAGAATCAGGATTGCCGGATCATGGAGAATTGCGCGTGCAATGGCAATCCGCTGCTTCTCACCGCCGGATAATCGTGCTCCGCGTTCGCCGACCCGAGTATCATAACCATCGGGCATTCGGATGATGAAGTCATGTGCATTCGCTATCTTGGCGGCACGCATAATCTCCTCTGGAGATGCGTCAGGCTTCGCATAAGCAATGTTCTGGGCTACAGAACCATCGAATAGGAAGGTTTCCTGAAGAACGACTCCAATATGCTGACGCAAGCTCTCCTGTTTCATATCTCTAATATCGATCCCGTCGATGCGAATGAGGCCGTTGTCAGGATCATAGAAACGGCAGAGCAGATGAATGAGCGTGGACTTCCCTGCTCCTGAATGACCAACGATACCGATCATTTCTCCAGGCTGTACAGCAAGCGTAAGTTCCTTCAATACGGGACGATGCTTCTCGTAACCATAGCTAATATTCTCGAATTGTACGGCTCCGCGTACAGAGGTGAGCCGCATTGCTTGATCTCGATCCGGTACCTCTGGCTTCATATCGATAATTTCAAATATGCGGCCTGCGGCAGCAAACGCTCGGCTGGTCCAGTTTACGGCTTGACTGAACCATTTCAGTGGGCCAAAGAACATACCCAAGTAACCAATGAACGCCATAAGTGTTCCAAGTGTCATATGTTGACCAAGTACGGATTGACCCCCAACGAACCAGACGAGCAGCAAACCAGATTGTGTCACAAGGGAGAACAAGGGGAATACACCTGCCCAAAGTCCGTCTACACGAATGGACTGCTTCATTAACACATCATTCGCCTTATGGTAACGACTTCTTTCTGTGCTCTCTTGTCCGAATGCTTTTACGACGCGAATGCCTTGGAGTGTATCGCCTACAATCGTGTTGATGCGATTAAGCGCTCTCCAGTGGATATACCAGCGCTGATGAATGAATGGCCAGATGACAAAAGAGAAGAAGATGACGATGGGAGCTGGGACGAGTGCGAGCAAAGTAAGCTGCCAATTGAGTGAAGCCATCATGGTGAAAATGGAGATGATGAGCAGAATCTGGCTGGTAACCCATACGACGCCATCGTTCAAAAATTGACTGAGTGCATCGGCATCATGGTTGACTCGCCCAATGAACTGTGAAGTTTGGCGGCGATCAAAAAATCCGAGCGACAGCTTCATCAGAGAACCATATACATCCTCACGGATATTATGCATAAGCTTACTGCCGGTATGTACGCTGATATAGCCGCGAACGGTCGTCATGACAGAAAGTGTGAGCTGAACAAGACCAAGCATCAGTACGAGTGCGAGCAGGGATGCGGCGGGATGTGTCGTCTGCAGGACATCATCGACGATAATTTTCGTGAGGTAAGGAGGGATAAGTTCAATTAACGTTGTGGCGATGACGAGCAATGAGGCAACCGACATCCATTTCTTAAAAGGCTTCGCATAGTCCAGCACTCTCCTGAATGCCTTTCCCTTATCGGTGCAGCGTAGGCAGCTTTCGTTCTGGTTAACGAGTCGTGCCCCACATTTGGAGCACCGCCGCGGCATGTCATCCACGGATGGAAGCGGCAGCTCATCTCCCTGAATGATTGCTTGGATCAGTCGGCAAGCGAACGCGAACTTCACATTTTCCATCGATGTGTATCGAACGAGTACGATCGAACCGTGCTCAGTATCTGCGATGAGCTGCGAGCTGCCTATCGCATCATTCGTTCGGCACCTGTTGACAACGCTTACAAGAATGCGCTTTTCTAATTTTCCGGAAGAGGTGCATATGAAGATTTCATCTTGGGAAATCAGCAGCCAGCGTTCAGATAATGTAGCATCGTCCTGAATATCGGCTCTCCCGCAGAAGAGCAGTTCAGCCGTGGTCATGCCTGTGGTCGCGAATGGCGGTGATTCGATAAAACGCAAGGATATCCCCCTTTTCTATAAGAATTCTTAATATTGGGAAATTGTAACATACAAACTTGTGTTAGGGGAGGGGAATTTCGCAAAGCTGCATAATATTGGAGGAAAGATTCAAGATAGCACAGAGAACGGATCTAAAATAAAAAGAGCCGCCTAAGGAGCAGTGTTCTACTCCTTAGGCGACAATTGTTCGTTGCACGATAATAGGGCTGCTGAATTGCACGAACAAGCACAGGGTGCTATTTCGTCAGATCAAGAATCCCTTGATAGATCGTATCAAATAATTGCTCTAATTGGTTCTCCTCAATACAGGAGAACGCAACACGCAGATCGGTATCGCCAAGAGCAATTGTGCCGACACCATACTGCTCGAGCAAGTGTGTGCGCAAGGTTTCGGCATGTACATTTTGAAGCTTCAAGCACATGAAATATCCGGAGTTGAATGGATAGTAGCTTAGCACATCTCCGTACTTGCCGCTGTCAAGCAGATCCTTCACTTTGTTCGCACGCGCCTTCATCAGATTGAACTTGGCTTGCTTCTGCGCTCCGTAATCTGGAGAGTTCAGCGCATGGAGCACGAACGTCTGCGAAGGATGTGGGCCACTGGATATGGTAGCCCGAATGATTCCGATTGTCTTCTGCTCCAAGGCAGCGAGCAGTGCTTCGGACTCAGCTGCGTACGTGATGAAACCTACGCGGAATCCCCATACATACTCTTCCTTCGTAGCTCCATCGACCTTAATTGGCAGGATGTTAGGATGAATGGAAGCCAATTTGCCAAATAAGGATTCATGCATGGAGTCTTCGAAGAAGAGACCGAAGTAAGCATCATCTGTTACCACGACGAGACGCATGCCTGCTTCTGCTGCTTCAAGCAAGGCCGCAACGATCTGCTCGCCTTCTTCTCTTCCAGGTGTATAGCCAGTTGGGTTATTCGGGAAGTTCAAGACAACGATTGCCTTACCCTTGTCCTTATTGGCAAGCAAGGCATCGCGAAGTCCTGCACTATTGAATTTCCAATTGTCATTATATAACGGATAGTAGACCATCTCTGCATTGCGGCGAATGCCGAACGTGAGCTCGTAGTTCTCCCAGTTCTTCTCTGGAAGCACCACAACATCGCCCTCGTCCGCGAACAGATCCGCAACGATGCTGAGTCCGTGCGTCAATGCATTCGTCACAATCGGATTGCTGATTGTTACATTGCTAAGCGATGGGTTCTCCGTAAGCATTTTTTCTTTCCATGCTTTGCGCAGTTCAGGCTTGCCTGCTGGCGGTGCATAGGGATAGATATCAGCAGGGTCATAGGCAGACAACGTATCCTGAATGACGCTGAGGTGCATTGGGGTATTGCCTTCCGTAGCGATGCCAATTGTGGCATTGAATGCCTTGGCCTTGCTTTTGGCTTCTGCTGATTGGCTCAGTATGCCTTCCTTCGGAAAGTAGATTTGCTGCGCGAGCCGGGAGAGCATGGCATAAATGTTGGGATTGTGCTGTTGAATTGTTTCGTTCAATTGTTGAGCCAGTTGATTCATGGCGTCCATCCTTCCACCATCATTGTAAGAGGGCCCATGCAATGCATGCATGGAATACGCCCTTGAAATACTTTCTTCATTATAGCATTATGGCTCTTCATTCGTCACGATGAATTGGTTATCATTACCTATAAGCGGCATACAAAAACGATACGCCTAATATTTGATGAGTAAAGAATGAGGTTCAAATTTTGCAAAAGTGATGGTACTATAGTGAAATAGTGCAAATTTTTCGAGCAATCCTACATGAAATTGACTTAATTATGATGGAGAAGAGACCATGTTAGAGAGAAAGAAGGGGGCACTACCGTGTTACAAGCATCGCCGACGCAGTACATTCTGAAGCCGGCTTGCGCGAAGATTACATGTGAACCGAACTGGAAATGGCAGAAGCGAGAGAAGCCAATGCCGAACTATGACCTGTTCTATGTATGGAGTGGGGAGGGGGAGCTGACGCTGAATGGCGAAGTCTATGAGATTCGCAAAGGTAGCTGCTTCTTATTCCGTCCGGGGGATCACACATCCGCAACACATAATCCGCAAAAGCCGCTGACATTAACTTATATTCATTTTGATGTGGATGCATCATTGTCGGACATTCCCATGTCCTATCGAGAACTGCACGAAACGGTTGACTTCGAACATTTGCTTGCCAGATATGTGCGCTTGTTTTTGCGGGATACGTATGGTGCAGAGATTGAAGCTCAGCTTGTACTGAAGCAGTTGATGATTCATCTGCTGCGCGCAGACAAGGAAGAGCCGGATGAACGGAAGACGAGTCATCAGCTTGCGGAATCCATCCATGAAATTGCGAATTATATCAGGCAAAATCCAGGTGCCAATCATCGTATTCAGCATTTGGCGAAGCGAGCGCAGTTGTCCCCGCGTTATTTCTCAGTGAAGTTCAAGGAACTGATCGGGATGTCTGTGCAGACGTATATTATTCGTTCTCGAATTGAACGAGCGGAGCATCTGCTGCATCATGCTGGAATGAATGTGACGGAAGTGGCGGATGCATTAGGATACAGGGATATTTTCTTCTTCAGCCGCCAGTTTAAGCAATATACAGGACGGAGCCCGTCCGAAATTCGATAAAAGGATCATACAAGCTGCTTTGGGCACTATTGTCCGGGCAGCTTTTTTTGCTGGGTGTGGATTTGCTCGAAAACGACAACCTTATCTGCCTAGATAATGATTAGAATTGTTAAGGAACGATAAAATCAGCACGAGGTTATCGACAAAAGGTGTTCACTAGTTTACTTTTAATAGTAGAAAGTGCGAGTCGAATAAATATTCATTTTGTTGGAATGTGAGGGATTTACAAGAGATATATATAATGATAGAATTAAGACAATAAATTCCATAATAAGGAGGTGATGGAGTGGGTTCCATCAGTGCTGTTTATTCGACATTAGGAGAATTAATTCAACGTTATCGGTATGAGCGGTCAATGACGCAGGCGAAGCTGGCGGAGTTGACAAGAATTAACCGAGGCAGCATCTCCAAGATTGAGAATGGGGACATTAAACGGCCTGATTACGCGACCATACAACCCATTATTTCCGTTCTGAACGTGCCCTTGCGCGAAGTGATTGATGCTTTGTCCTTGACTGACCATCGTTCAGACACTTGGTTCGGATTATTGCATAATTCAACATCGAGTGGGGATTACTCCTTGTCAGCTGAGATCGCTTCCTATCTATTAGCATCCCGCAATGAAGAGAGCGAAGTTCTGCTAGGCAAGCTTTTTCAAATAGTTCAAGAAATATCGAACGATAATGAGCTGAAGCTCTCATTACTGAACATCGTTATTACCTATGCACGAAGTCATGGAATTCAACGCTTCGTTGCGAGAGGGACCTTACATAAGTATTTGATTGAGCGAGACGATTTCTCGAAGATGGAGGCAACTTACCAAACTGGTCAATATGTTCTCTACTATGTAGAATTTTTGTCTCGAGATGAACGTGTAACACTTTACTATAAGTTAGGCGTTCATGCATTTAATCTTAGAAAGTATAACGACTGTATAGAGCTTTCTAAGAAAGCGGTTATTGAAGATGATATTGAGAGTAGTTTTAAAGCATATTCAACTTTAGCGATTTGTACCTCCTACTATGAGTTGGAACAGTTTGATATGGCGGAAAAGTACTTAAAAACATTTAGTTTATTCAGTTTCCCATTTGTGCAAGAATATGTTGATTTTATGTCTGCAAAGCTTCAAGAAAAAAAGGGGAGTATTGAATTAGCAATCGAACAATTGAAATATTGTTTGGAAACCTCTAGTTTCAAAATGAATATTGTTAACTCACTATTTAATTTGTTTCTTATTAACCATGATTTAACGGCCATAGAAAATTTACTACAACGCGAGCAAGAATACATTGCTGGTGATCAAATAAACCCTGCAATGGAAGCGGAAAAGGCACATTTTTATTTGAACAAAGGGAAATACTTGCAAATAACAAATAGGCAAGAAGAAGCAGTTGATTGCTATATTTGCAGCGCTTCTATTTTTGTAAGGATTTGTGAACAGAAGTACTTATATGAATGTCTTGAACTTGTTTTTCAAATTGCTGGGAATATAAATGACAAGACCATATCAAGTAGAGTTCAAGAGTTGTTTGATAACTTAAAAAAATACGAGGAGGAGAAATATTGAAAACAATCTGCCAAAAGCTATGTGCTGTTGTGATTGCAGCATCGATTCTCGTCATTCCATCCGTAGCACATGGAATGGGGGATTCTAGTCTAACTAGTCAGTCAAAACAAACGCAAGTCTATACATTGTATAGCGGCGGGGGAGCTGTTTTACCTTGGTAAGGTTTTAACTGGGGCGGGCGCTGACTAGGCGTCCGTTTTTTGTTGTTTTGTATGGAGCAAATTGTTGAACAGAGTCGAATATATCTTATTTCATAGAAATGTAGTGAAATAAGCAGAATGTTATATAATAACAATGATATATAATTGTCGGATAATAGAAATAATCAATAAAATCTCATTAAAGCGGGAGGCTATCACGATGCGATTTTACTTTGATATCCCTACTAATGAAATCAGCCTGTCAGATGAAAAATTACTGGATGCAATAGAAAAAGCTCGCGAGCAACTACAAGGGGCACTTGAAGAGGGAAAAACATTTACCGATTCCGAAATCATTGAGCTTAGTCAACAGCTTGATGAGTATTTGGTTGAAATTCAAAAAAAGAGACTTCTGAAAAAAGCGATACTAGAGATAGAAATAGCTGGGTAATTTAAGGTGGACGTAATACTAATCCTGAATTAACGGAGGAAACGAGCATGGGTTCCGTTATAGAGGTTTATGAAAACATAGGGGAACTAATTAAATGCTACCGGGATCGGGAGGGTATAACGCAACAAGATCTAGCAAAATTAGTAGGAGTAGATGATGAAATTGTTCTCACGATTGAGAAGGGTGAATTGCCATTGGGAAATGCAGTATTGCAAACTTTTATTAATGTGCTGCATATTCCCTTGGCAGAATTGGTTACAATTCTATCAGAATGTGAAGGCGTTAGTTTGGAACTATGGCTAATTCTTTTAGATACAAGCTTTTCCAATCAGGATAGACAAATAACGATAGATATTCTCGTCCATTTGTTAGCTTCATCAGTTGAGAACAACGAATTGTCATTAAGTAAGGTTATTCAATTGATTCAACAAAAAGCCGGCAACATAGATTTACGTCTTGAACTATTGGATTACGCCATTTCCTTCGCAGCGATACGAGATATGCAGATTTGTGTTGCAAAAGGAAACTTCTATCGGTATTTAGTGGCACGAGATGATTTCAGTAAAATGGAGGACACGTATCAGCTGGGGCGGGGGGTGCTTCGCTATGCCGAGCTTCTTTCATGTGAGGAACGAGTTATTCTATATTATAAATTGGGCGCACATGCGTTCAACTTAGAGCGTTTCTATGAAAGTATCGAGTTCGGTATGTTGGTAGATAATGTTGATGACTCTGATGACTACTACAAGGCATATTCTCTTCTTCTTCTTTGTTCCTCGTATTTTCGGCTCGATGAATACGATTTGTCCGAGTACTATTTGAACAGATTTAGCAAGTATCAATTTCCATGTGTTCAAGAGCGCGTTAACTATATGATATCAAAGCTCAATGAAAAAAGAGGGAATATAGAATTGGCTATTAACCAATTGCAGCAATGCCTTGCGGAAGCCAATTATAAGATAAATATCGTAAACTCACTTCTTAGTATATATTTCTCATCTAATGATAAACACTCTGCAGCTCAATTACTCCAACGAGAGCATGAATACCTCAAAGTAGACTTCTCTAATCCAATCTCAATAACAGGACACGCATACTACTACAAAAATAAAGGAAGATGGCTGCATCGATTTGGAAAGATTGATGAAGCAGTTGAATGTTATATTAAAAGTGTAAGCGTTTATGTTGTATTAACTGAAAATGATGAAGCTTTGCTAAGGAAGATGGAAAGGGCACGATTACAGATGATTAGTGTGGCTGAAACTGGACGAAATTTGACGGATTCTTCAGTTGTTCAGCTTAGTCAAGAGCTTGATGACTACATTGTTGAGATCCAGAAAAGAGGAATCCTTAAACGGTTTTTGTTGATGGAATGAATCCTAATATTTATGGGTGTTGCCGCACAACATTTGCTCCAAGGTGAATCAGACTATCTGGAAGAAGACTTCTCCAATCCGATGAAAATCAATGAACTCGCAAACTATTACATCAACAAAGGGAAAGTAATGAGCGGAATGAATAGACAGAAAGAAGCTATCGATTATTTCAAAAAGGGGATATCCATGTTCACTAGATTAACGGAAACGGATGAGGCCTTGCTGAGACAATTGGAGCAGACACGATTGAACATGATCAGTGCTGTAGCGGATGGCCGGAATCTGACAGATGCTACTGTCGTTCGACTTAGTCAAGAGCTGGACGGTTATATTGTGGAATTTCAGAAAAAGAGCATTTTAAAAAGAGCAGTGTTAACTACTTAAAGAAAGTTATAGCGCTTTTCTTTAGTAGTCGGTGCCTGAGAAAATGAGCACAGAAAAAGGGGCTTTTCCAATTGCCATGGTTCATGGCCTATGGAAAAGCCCCTTTTCAGTAAGATGCTATTGAACGCAAGTAGGGTTAGCTCTGTGTCTTCTGTACGCGTTCAGTCTTCGCATGGAACGTTCCCAAGCAATCTCCCATTCTAACCTTGGCGCCGAGCGCTAATCCCTCCAGGGGCTCGAATGTATTCGTTTCTGTCAGCAGCACAACGGTTGATCCGAATTCAAAATAGGCAAGATCCTGCCCCTTCTCGTAGCTGGACTTCACTTTATCATCCGAATAACGGATGCTGCTCACATTGAGTGCCCCAACTTTCACAACCGCTACTTCACCTTGTCCATGTCGTATGTACGTGATAAGTCGTTCGTTGCGGCTAAGTACACGCGGCATATGATGCAGACCAAAATCATTTACTGGATAGACACGCCCAGGCACATGTTCGCTCTCCACAGTGGTCCCCGTAACGGGGGCGTGAATACGATGATAATCGGAAGGACTTAAATACAGCACGAAGCAATAGCCATGACTATATTTTTGTCGATGAGGAGAGTGGTTCAGCATCTCATCGAGAGTGTAATCCTGCCCCTTCACATTAAATATACTGCCTTCCTGAATTGGCCCCATACCTGTAATCATTGCATCTACAGGGCTAGCAAGCTGGTCTTCTGCAGCAGAAATAGGACGCATATCTGGCTTAAGCTTGCGAGTGAAGAATTCATTCAAAGTCCCGTATTGATCCATAGGCTTCTCAGCTTCCTCAACACGGATATTGTACGTCTTCGCAAAGGTTGGAATAAATCGGCGGCTTAATCCGGAGTTGGCGAAGCGGCCTGCGATGCGAGATACCCACTTGCGTGAGGATAATTCAGTTAGTAGCCGTAAAAATCTTTTTTTCATTGTTAATTAATCACCTGGTTTATAAGACACCTGAATTAAGGGCGTCCTGTATTTTTCAGCCTCAAGAAACAGAATAAGAAGCATGTTTCCTGTGGACTATCTTGACACAGAACGCCATCATTTTCAATATGATCCTACACAACGCTAAGAATAAAGAGGGTTATTGACTTGCTTGACGAAGCAGAGATGCGCCATAGGCAATGGGATTCACATAGGTTGCTCTCCAACATTCAAGTAAATTAGCCTCACGAAAACTGTAACGTTGATCTCGTCCATTGCATTCGATAAATAAAGGAATTCCATCAGGAGAGATCCCGATATCTAGTCCTAAGTCTGCAAGATGGGGCAGGGTGTGTGATAGCCGTGAAGCGACATCTAAGGAGAAGCGGCTGATTCGTTCGCGAAGGATATCAAGCGGAATATAAGGCAGTGCAGAAGCTGCCAGCAGTTCAAATGGATAGACTGTTCCGCCTTGAGCTACGTTCGTGACGAATGTATGCGATGGTGCAACCTTGCCCACGATTCCTGTGATTTTCCATTCTCCGGTTCCGTCTCGTTGTACGGATACACGCAGATCGAAGGGTCTACCCTTATAGCAAACGAGCGGCAAGAGCTGTTGAACCAAAAAGGCCTTCTTCAGCATTTGGGACTTCACGGATGCGGGCAATTTCCCCTCAGGCATCTCGACGGTTCTCCACTTACGGCCCCCTGTTGACGTTCGCAGCATGTAGGTCGTTCTCCACCCTTTGCTTGTTCGCTCAATTTTGGTGAGCCCTCGTCCTATGCTGCTGTTATTAGGCTTCAGTACAATCGCGTCATAGCGTTCCATGAGTCTGGCGATAGAAGAACGAGTTGCGAGGGTTGTGTCTGGCAAATGTGGGGCGATCATATGATCTGCCTTGAGTACGTTGTGAATGCTCATTTTGCCGTATCGATTGACCTCGTTGAATAAGATAATATTCGCTTGAACCAGAGAGCGGATACGCGCGCGTGAAGTGGGACGCAAATAAATCGCTCGGTTATGAATGACTCGTGGAATAGGCATGCGTCGGCGAACATAGCCAGTCGGCCCTTTTACATATGCGGCTACTTCCATTCGACGGGTATTTACATCTTCAATTCGGAAGAAGCAAGGGATGATTCCGTTCTGACGCGCAGCTTCTTCATAGAACAGGATAGCTTCGTGCTTCGTCTTACCACGGATGAGTCCACGCAGCAAGGGAGCATTGAACAAAATGCCGATTCGATTATCGGACATGGTTATACCTCCTTAGGGGCAAAAATGCGATATACAAATAGCCATCGGCGATAATGCATCGTATGTATGTCCAGTATTGGCGGTATGGACGAGTGGATGAAGGCATAATGACTAAATTTGATGCTTGGCTAAGCAGATGAGGAGGAACGAAATGCATCTTCAGAAGGTGGCTGTCATTACGCCAGGAACATTCCCGATTCCTTCTGGATCGAGCAGTTCCGTTGAGCGAGTCGTGGAGCATGTGGTAAGCAAGGCTGCTCAGCGAATAGATGCACGAATTTATGCAAGACTGTGGAGCGGCCAGGAAGAGATAGACACGGTTCGGGGTGTTCCTTGTGTTCGAATTCGAGCGAGCCATGCACGGATGTACGTACAGGGGGTTATTCGCAGCATGGCTCAGTTCATGCCTGATACGATTCAAATTGAGAACCGTCCCCGATTTGTTCTCCCTATCAAGCGTTCCTTTCCCAATGCCCAAATCATATTGAATCTTCACTCCGTCACCTTCATGAGCCGCAAGCATATTCCCCTGAAATTATTAAGGTCATCACTTCGAGCGGCAGATCGGATTCTCGTCAACAGCCGCTATTTATATCGCAAAGTTGCAGCAGTCTGTCCAAGTTGTGCTTCGCGAATCGTAGTGAATACATTAGGAGTTGACCAAGAGCGATTCCGCTCTAAATGGACGGAAGAAGGAATGCAGCGTTCTGAAGCAGGCAAGGACATGCTAGGTTGGGCGGATCGCAAAATCATTCTATATGTCGGGCGTCTTATTCCCTTAAAGGGAGTTCATCATTTATTGAAGGCCATTCCGCGTGTCATTGCGAGGCAGCCTAAGGCGCTATTTGTCATCGTCGGCAGCGCGTTTTATGGATCTGCACGGAGAACCGTCTATGTGCGTAAGCTTGAGCGTTTGGGCAGAGTGTATCCGAAGCACGTTAGATTCGTCCCTTATGTATCCCATGAACAAATACCGGATTGGTATTTGCTAGCGGATGTTGTAGTCATGCCTTCGGTCGAGAAGGAGGCATTCGGTTTAGTCAATGTGGAAGCGATGGCTTCTGGAGTCCCTGTACTTGCAACACGTGTCGGAGGCATTCAAGAGGTTGTTGCAGACGGGATTACAGGCGTGCTCGTGCGGCCGTTTCGGCTAAGCGTACGGCTTGCGAATGAACTAAATCGGTTATTGGATGATGATGAACGAAGAAAGAGAATGGGGGAAGCGGCTGTGGAACATGTACAGAATCATTTTACATGGGACAAAACAGCCGAGCGGTGGGCTAACGAAATAGGCGCTCCTGCAGAGCAATAGATTCATACGTATAGGCGAGTGTCGGGGAGAGCACTGGGTGCATATGATGGATTAGGTGTAGGTAGAAGCCCATCGGAAAGGAGAGAGTGCAGCGTGAAAAAGAAAAAAGGGAGCTTGTCCCCGAAAGGAAAGAGGCCTTCCTATTATGTAGATAATCCGAATAGGTCGGAACTGAAAATGTTGGATCGATTATCGAAATCTAAGCCTAGTTTGGATCAATTATCGAAATCTGAGCCCCATTTGGATCAATTATCGAAATCTAAGCCCGATAGTGTTGCACAGTCCAAGAAAGCTAACATCAATGCGTTTGCGACAGCACAGGAAGAAATGAACCATCTGATGAAACAAGCAAAGCTGGCTCTTCAGCAGGCAAAGAGAGGCAATGTTGCCATGAAGCAGCCCACAGCAGGTGAAGGTTCTTCGAAGTCGAAGACACCATCTTTGGATGCCCATGTAAGTAGAGAAGAGAACATACCAACGCCTGTACCTCCATTCACTATATCCCCAGACATTGAGCATAGCGAGCAGAAGGCGCAGTCCACTCAAGTTTCGGAAGTCGAAGCTTCCACACTCACTGGCGTAAACGCACCTTCATCGAAGCAAGCAGATAGCAAGCTTTCGAAAGCAACCCGCACAGAAAAGAAGAAGACTAAAAATCCATCAAAGCCTATTAGAGGAACGGTGTCCCAAGATGCAGAGGTTGAAGCTTCCTCAGTTGATGCTTCCTCTATGGACGCACTCCATGTGCTTGAAAACAATCCAGTTGAGCAAACGGAGCTGAAGGTAGACGTTGATGCAGTAATAGCTGTGCAGGCAGAGAAGGAAAAACAGCTTTTCGAGAAGAGAAGCATTTTCCGGCCAAGAGCGATTGTATATACAGATGATATCGTGGATGAGGCTGTTACCAATGAGAAACTGGCTGCGTATTCGATAAGCGGATCCAAGATTAAACGTGAGAGCATTGATTCTGATGCGCTAAAGGATCATTCTGTCACATCGATTAAAATTGCAGATGAAGCGATCACTGGCGGGAAGATCGCTCCTGATTCGATTATGGGTGAGCACCTCATTCGCAATGCGATTTCAGGCAGTAAAATTCGAGATCGTTCTATTACAGGAGGCAAAATTAAGGACGGCAGTATAACCTCCGAGAAGCTGGCTGATAAGACGATCGATTCTGATAAATTAGCGGAAGGCTCTATTCATACGAAGCATTTGAGCGAACTAATCATCTCGAATGAATTGATTCAAGACCAATCCATAACCTCTGAAAAGATACGCAGCGGTGCGATCCATACGGAAAACTTGGCCAATGGCGCTGTGGACACATCCAAGCTTAGTGATGATGTAGTCACGAATTCGAAGCTGCGGAATCATGCTGTAACGAGCGATAAAATAGCCCCCTCTAGCATTGTTAGCGACCATTTAGCTGATGAAATTATTGTGAGTCGTATCATCGCTGAACGTGCTGTTGAGAGTCGGCATATTGGTTCCAACCAAATTGAAGGCTCACATCTTACCCCGAATATGATTAGCAGCTATCATCTACAGCCTCAATCAATTCATTCGATCCATCTTGCAGCAGAAACAGTTCAATCTGCCCATTTGCAGAAGGAAGCGGTCCATCAGAAGCATGTGCGCGAAGGAGAAATTCATAGCTGGCATTTGCACGAACAGGCTGTAACGACAGATAAATTAGCGGATCAATCAGTCGCAACAGCGAAGTTGATAGATCAAGCCGTCACTTCCTCCAAAATCGCAGATCAGAGTATTACTTCGCAAAAAATTGCAGATGCCATGATTCAGTCTCGTCATGTTGTCAAGCATGCAATAAGCACGCAGCAGATCGCACCACTTGCCATAGTCGGTCTTCATATTCAGGAAGAGGCGATCGGCGGGGAGCATATTGAGCAAGATAGCATCGCAAATCGGCATGTGCAGGACGGGGCAATTGATAAGCGTACGATTACTTCAGGCGCAGTAGAAGGGAGACATTTAGTCGCGAATGCTGTTAACACAGCGCATCTCGTAGATGAGGCAGTGACAACAAGCAAGTTGGGTGTACACAGCGTTACCTCTTTGCAGCTCGCTGATGAGGCGGTTACTCGTCAAAAGCTGACGAATCAAAGTGTGACGGCTGAGATATTGGCTGACGATAGCGTAACTTCCCGTCACATCAGTGCGGGTGCAGTAGGGGCCAAGGAAATAGAGCTGTACTCCATCAAGGATGAACATATTTCAACTGGAGCAATTAGCGACGAACATATCCGAGCTCAATCGATTGATGCGGCTATGCTGAAGCAAGAAGCGGTAACGAGTGAGAAGATTGCTCCGCATGCTGTACGAGACAGACACATAGGTTCATCCTCCATATACTCCCATCACTTGGCTGATCATGTGGTTACATCCCTCAAGTTGTCTCCAGAGAGTGTATCCAGCGACAAGTTAAGTGATATGTCGGTTACATCCAGCAAGCTTGCGAATAAGAGTGTTACTTCTGAGAAATTAGCAGCGGGCAGTGTAGAATCCATCCATTTGACAAAAGGTGCAGTAAGCTCGGAAGCAATTGCCTATCAAGCTGTTGAGGCGGAGCATCTTGCTCCCGGATTGGTATCAGGCAAGCATGTAGAAGCGCAGGCGATTGACACCTATCAGCTTGCAGAACAGTCGGTAACGGCCTCCAAGCTGGCTCCAGGGTCAGTGGAAGGGACACATATTCAGCCACAGGCTGTTGCGGACGAACACTTGGCATCTGGGGCAGTTCGTATTGAACATCTTGATGATGAATTGTTTACGATGTTGAATAATCTCGTCAATCCCCCACCAGCAGAGCCCATAATCATTGGATCGTCTCAACTTGAACCATTTGCTGTAACGAAAGACCATATAGGGCCCAACGCTATCCATGCAAAACATATATCAGTAGCAGCTATCCATGGATCTCATTTGGCGGCAGGAGAAATAAACAGCCAGCATATGGCCAGCGGCTCGATTGATGAGACTCATCTCGTAGAGAATGCTGTGCATGGGCATCATCTTGCCCCGGAGAGCGTAGAATCGATTCATGTGCAGCCGGAGTGTATCCAATCTCAGCACATGAGCCAAGGAGCGATAAGCTCGGAGCATGTGAGTCAAGGAGCAATAAGCTCGGAGCATGTGAGTCAAGGAGCAATAAGCTCGGAGCACGTGAGCCAAGGAGCGATAAGTTCGGAGCATGTGAGTCAAGGAGCAATAAGCTCGGAGCACGTGAGCCAAGGAGCGATAAGTTCGGAGCACGTGAGCCACGGGGCAATAACAGCGGAGCACGTGAGCCAAGGAGCGATAACAGCGGAGCATGTGAGCCACGGGGCAATAACAGCGGAGCACGTGAGCCACGGGGCAATAAGCTCGGAGCACGTAAGCCACAGGGCAATAAGCGCGGAGCATGTGAGCCAAGGAGCGATAACTGCGGAGCACGTGAGGCAAGGAGCAATAAGCTCGGAACATGTTAGCCAAGGAGCGATAAGCTCGGAACACGTGAGCCAAGGTGCAATAGCAGCGGAGCACGTGAGTCAAGGAGCGATAAGCTCGGAGCATGTAAGCCAAGGAGCCATAACTGCGGAGCATGTGAGTCAAGGTGCAATAACAGCGGAGCACGTGAGCCACGGAGCGATAAGCTCAGAGCATGTGAGCCACGGGGCAATAAGCTCGGAGCACGTAAGCCACGGGGCAATAACAGCGGAGCATGTGAGTCAAGGTGCAATAACAGCGGAGCACGTGAGCCACGGGGCAATAACAGCGGAGCATGTGAGCCACGGAGCGATAAGCTCAGAGCATGTGAGCCAAGGAGCAATAACAGCGGAGCACGTGAGCCACGGGGCAATAAGCTCGGAGCACGTAAGCCACGGGGCAATAACTGCAGAGCACGTTAGCCGCGGAGCAATAAGCTCGGAGCACGTTAGCCACAGAGTAATAAGCTCAGAGCATGTGAGCCACGGAGCGATAAGCTCAGAGCATGTGAGCCACGGGGCAATAACAGCGGAGCATGTGAGCCAAGGAGCAATAACAGCGGAGCACGTGAGCCACGGGGCAATAAGCTCGGAGCACGTAAGCCACAGAGCAATAAGCTCAGAGCATGTGAGCCACGGGGCAATAACAGCGGAGCACGTGAGCCAAGGAGCGATAAGCTCGGAGCATGTGAGTCAAGAGGCAATAACAGCGGAGCATGTGAGTCAAGGGGCAATAACAGCGGAGCATGTGAGTCAAGGGGCAATAAGCTCGGAGCACGTGAGCCAAGGAGCGATAAGCTCGGAGCATGTGAGTCAAGGGGCAATAACAGCGGAGCATGTGAGCCACGGGGCAATAACAGCGGAGCACGTAAGCCAAGGAGCGATAAGCTCTGAGCATGTGAGCCACGGGGCAATAACAGCGGAGCACGTAAGCCAAGGAGCGATCACAGCGGAGCACGTGAGCCACGGGGCAATAACAGCGGAGCATGTGAGCCACAGGGCAATAAGCTCGGAGCACGTAAGCCAAGGAGCGATCACAGCGGAGCACGTGAGCCACGGGGCAATAACAGCGGAGCACGTGAGCCAAGGAGCAATAAGCTCGGAGCACGTGAGCCAAGGAGCGATAAGCTCGGAGCATGTGAGCCTTGGGGCAATAACGCCAGAACATTGTACGTTCTCGTCTATTCGTACTACATCGACGAGAACCTCTGCACTGCAGCAATTCGGGATGTCGTCTTTCGCTTTCCGTGAACTAGACGAGAAGATTGAGTTAACGATACAGTTCGAAGAATCCTATCCGCATGAAAACTATGTTTTCGTCGCAATGACCAATCATCCTTCTTGTTATGCAGTTCTGAAGTCGCAGTTCACGGATCATGTCGTCATTGAAATTATCCGTACACGCATTGGTCCGCAGCCGGAAGGATTCGTATCATGGATCGTGATCGGATAGAAAAGGATCACTTCGCGAATGCCGATTCGTGATTATGAGTAACCGTCAGCGTCAACATGGCTGCTGGCGGTTATTCACCCACGTATTTCAGCCGTTTATCCCCGCTAATCCCTCGTGTATGTACAGATGCCGTTACAACTTATCAGGTAGGCACATACAATGTGGTGGTTACACAGGCATAACTGTCCTAGGGGGTGAAGCGAATTGCGGAGAGTGAAACTGCGTCGGCGGCGGTTCCGTTCTACAAAAAAGCGTAAACGGAGAATGCGCAGATGGAGTCCCAAGATAAAAATACCTGCACATTCTTATCCGGTCTTATCTGTGATCATTCCTGTCTTAAATGAACGCCGCACGCTGTCAAAAGTCATTGAACAGGCTGCCCGAGTCCATCCAAGGACAGAAGTTATCGTGGTATCGAACGGCAGTACAGACGGATCAGATCGGATTGCTGAGTCAATGGGAGCCCGGGTGCTCCGATATGATCAGCCATTAGGGCATGACATAGGGCGAACCGTTGGGGCACAGGCAGCTCGGGGGAATATTTTATTATTCTTGGATGGCGATATGGTGATCGCATCCTCGAAGCTCAGACCTTATATACGGAAGGTTGAAGAAGGCAAAGACATTGTACTTAATGACTATTCAGGACCTGTGAATCGCCATGAAGTGCATCAGGTCGTCTTGGCCAAGCATGCGCTTAACGCGCTGCTATCACGTCCTGACTTGAAGGGGGCATCAATGACAGCGGTGCCCCACGTCATTAGCCGTCGGGGATTGGAAGTTATCGGAGCGGATGCGTTGTCCGTACCGCCGCTCGCACAGGCCATGGCCATCAACAAAGGGCTCGTTGTCACGACCGCTCCTTCCATCGATGTAGGGAAATTGAACCGAATTCGCACCAAAGGGCACATAGCGGATCCATTAGAACAGCTCATCAATGACGATCATATGCGGGCAGTTTGCTGGCTGCTCGAACAGGCTGGAGATCGTGGTGGACATACTGACTTGACTAGACAACGATGGCGGGTGAATTAAGTGAAGCTAAGGAGAAAGCGACAACGGCGCATCAAGATACGGCGTAGAACCCGGCAAGTATTCAGCGTGGCCAGTCGGCGGCGACGCAAAAAAATCCGCCAGCGGAAATCCCAACGGAGGACGAGGAGGAAGCCTCGCCCAATTGCTCCGAAGGTTAGCATCACGGCTGTTCCCCGCGTCCCGCGGGAAATGTGCATGGAGGCCTCAAGGGCTGGACAGGTGCAAGGCATCGAATACGCCATGCAACAAGAAGTGTCGACAGAAGTCCCGCGCCCAATCGTCAAGAATGAGATGCAGAGGCGGTTTGCATCGTTTATGGAGCCTTATCGCCCCATCCTGCGGCACTTTGAGTGGATAAGGGCTATGGCTGAATCGTTCCGAGACGGGTTCGTACAGAGTCGTTTCCCACAAGCTGCAGATGCGGTGCTTGTGCCGACAACGAAGCGTGTAGACGTCGTGCTCAGCGCATGCAATGAGGAGAGAAGCATAGGAGCTGTTCTGCAGCAATTGCAGCAATTGTCGCTAAATGATCTCTTTGTCATCATCAATGGTTCCAAAGATGGTACGCTGCAAATCGCCAAAGAGCAGGCCCAGGAGGCAACCATTGTTCATTATGCCGATCCGTTAGGGCACGATATAGGCCGCTCAATAGGGGCAAGGCTGTCGGACGCTGATATTGTATTGTTTATGGATGGGGACTTTCCAGTACCTGCTGATAAATTGGCTCCGTTCATATGGGCAATTGAGACGGGGGTCGATGTTGCACTGAATAATATTACTCCATTACTTCATCATTTCGGACAGCAGGATGGAATTACGCATTGCAAGCAATGGCTCAATCGCTGCTTGGGGAGAGAAGATCTGTATGCGAACTCAATGACAGCAGTTCCGCATGCCCTTAGCCGCCATGCCATCGAGACGGTGGGTGAAGAGGCGCTCTGTGTTCCACCCAAGGCGCAGGCACTTGCTATCGTACGTGGGCTTCATGTTCAGGCCGTACAGGTCGTGGACGTCATTCATAATAACCGAATTAGACAAACGAATGTCGGAGCAAGCAATCCGGTTGCCACATTAATTCTTGGCGATCACATGGAAGCCTTTCAGGCGCTAATGATGGAGAGGGATACAGTTCGAACAGACAATGTGGAGCGAGAGCGCATTGCAAGGGGAAGAAATGTTGGCTGAAGAAATCATATCCGTATCCACACACCAGTATGATCATTTCAACATATAATGCGCGCAAGTAACGGATAAATGTGCGAGATCAAGTATCGAACGCATATGTTCATGTAGGGAGGATGTACGTCATGAAGGGCATCATATTGGCTGGGGGAACTGGAACCCGTCTCTATCCACTGACCAAGCTTATGAATAAGCACTTAATACCTGTAGGCAAACATCCTATGGTTAGCTATGGGATAGAACGATTGCGCTCAGCGGGCATAACCGACATTTTCATGGTGATTGGTAAAATGTCTGCTTCGTTGTATACCGAGTATTACGGCAGCGGCCAGTCTATGGGGGTGCGCATTACGTATGCAATTCAGGATGAAGCAGGGGGCATCGCGCAGGCGCTGTCGTTGGCAGAGCCCTATTTGACGCGGGATGAGAAGTTTGTTGTGTTGCTGGGCGACAACTTATTTTTGGACAATTTAACCCCTTTTGTAGAAGCGTTTCATCAACAAGATGCTGGAGAGGCCCGTATTCTGCTCAAAAAAGTCAAGGACCCGCATCGATACGGCGTCCCTAAATTCGATAGCGAGCATCAAGATCGAATAGCATGCATTGTAGAAAAGCCAAAAAGCCCCCCATCATCCTATTGTGTCACAGGCATATACATGTACGATACTCAGGTGTTCGAACATATTCGCGCAATTGAGCCATCCGCGCGAGGGGAACTGGAAATTACCGACGTGAACAACTGCTATGCGCAAGCTGGCAAGCTGCGATACAATACGCTTCAGCAATGGTGGATCGATGCGGGGACATTCGATTCCTTATCAGAGGCTTCGCAGCAATTGTGGGAGGTGCGGTTGTGACGCATTTGCTCGTAACCGGCGGCATGGGATTTATCGGGAGCAACTTTATTTTATATATGCTCTCTCAATATGAGGGATTGCGCATTACGAATTTGGATGCACTCACTTACGCTGGCAACCCAGATAATGTGGGGGACGTTGTAACATCCGGTCGTTATCGTTTTATTAAAGCGGACATTACAGAACAGGCGCGTCTCGAACAGATCTTTGCGGAGACGGCGTATGATGCGGTTGTCCATTTCGCGGCGGAGTCCCATGTTGATCGCAGCATTTCTGATCCAGAGGCATTTGTCCGTACGAATGTATTCGGAACATTTCAGCTGCTGGAAGCAGCGAAGCGTCACCGGATCTCGAAGTTCATTCATGTATCTACGGATGAAGTATATGGATCGCTAGGCAAGACAGGTTATTTCACAGAAGAGTCTCCATTGGCGCCGAACAGCCCTTATTCCGCATCGAAAGCGGGATCTGACTTGCTTGTGCGAGCTTATGCACATACGTATGGAATGCCTGTTGTAATTACTCGATGCTCCAATAATTATGGGCCAAGACAGTTCCCAGAGAAGCTTATTCCGACGATTATCCTGCGTGCATTGCATGATGAACCGATTCCTGTATATGGTGACGGGATGTACGTGCGGGATTGGCTGTATGTTACAGACCATTGTGCGGCAATTGATGCGGCATTGAGAGCGGGCAAGGCAGGGGAAGTCTATAACATTGGCGGGCATAATGAGCGTACGAATATTGACATCGTGAAGATGATTCTTCAAGTGCTGGATAAACCGGAATCACTCATTTCCTTTACCTCAGATCGTCCTGGACACGACAAGCGCTATGCCATTGACCCAGCAAAAAGTGAGCGTGAGTTGGGCTGGCGACCAACCGTCAATCTGGAGCAAGGGATGCAGGAAACGATCGATTGGTACGTATCCAACCGAACTTGGTGGGAGAGGGTTCGCACCGGCGCTTATTTAGGCGCACGCTGATTCAGGCTTCAGGCATATAGGCTTTGTAGGCAGATAACTGCATGATGACAAGGGAAGGTGAAGGCATGAGTACGACTGTAGGTCGCAAAAGGCCGCTGCTTATTCTAACTACAGCTTCTATTCGTACTCCACGCAAAAGAAAGCGTCGCCCGCTTGGCAAGCGATTGCGAACAAAGAATGGTCGAGTGGGCAGTCTGAGACGCAAAGGGGCGCGAAGAGGGTTACGGAAAAAGTGGGTTCTGAGATCGAAGCTATCGAAGCTATCGAAGCTGCCGAAGCTGCCGAAGCTAGGAAAAAACGACCCTGTTATTCATCAATTCATTCCAACCATCCCCAATCTGGAGGATGAGAAGCGGCTTAGCTTTGAAGATGGATATCGTCATGGAAGGTATGAGGGAGGCGAGTTGATTCTGGCGAATTTATTGCCTGAGAATACGTATCTCCCTGATATATCCGTAGAAGACGTCATCACTGCAGGCTTCGAACAGTTCCGGCATCAGTTGCAGTCGTTCATAGAACCGGAGGCAGTATGCGCAGAGCTTCATAAGGCGCTGGAAGAGCGAAGACCGATGTCCCTTGTCCGACTTGGTGATGGAGAGATGTTCGCCTTGGCACATGATAAGGTCGTTTCGACTGAACTCGTGCGGAGACATGGCGATTTCCTGGCCTATGCAGGACTTGAAATTCCTGATCATAATTGCCGGGAACAATTGGCTGAAGCTGTGCGCAAGGCGTCATTTGTCGGTGTACCTACCTTCCGTTCCCCGAATTTCCATGGCCTCCTCTTGCCGGTGCTTCGTGCACATGGCATACACATGGGTGATATGAGGCTGACCGTTTCGACAGTGAATTACGCTATTGCATTGCAGGGACACCTGTATGGCTTGCTTAGAAGGCGCCGCGTATTGACTGTGGGCAATGCCGCCGTGGGATTAGCATCCATGTTGAGGAAGCGAGGAATTACAGTAACCGGTACAATTGCTCCTGTTCGGGGGACAACGGATATCCCACGCATTCTAGATGAGGTGTCCCGATATGAATTTGATATCGCCTTGGTAGCGGCAGGAATTCCAGCGGTCATCCTGGCACAGCAAATAGCAGAGCGATACAACAAAGTGGCCATTGATTTCGGCCATCTAGCGAATAAGATCGCGGATGGAGTCATTGCAATATGAAGTTGAAAATTGGATTCGGTAGTGTGAACTTGCATTAAGGGGAAGGGGAGGTGTGACACGTTTATGACTCGACATCGTCGGCCGGTACTGCAGAAGACGCGGAGGGCAGGAGCTCGAACATCAAACAGCACACACCAGCTATCAGGGAAGGGCAAGGGTGACCGGAGGCAAGACCGATTCGATCATGGTTATTCGTTAGGTTATGTCAGAGGCTTTCAGGCAGGTCAAGAACGATATGGCACCCCATTCGACGGAACGAGCATCATTTTGCCTGTTTATAATCAACGGAATCAGCTGGAGCAGTGCTTGGACAGTATTTTCTCGAATACGGACAGACCGATCGAAGTGATCGTTGTTGATGATGCCTCAACCGATGATACGCTGGCCTATCTGCAAAGGCTTAGCGGACAGATTAGATATCACAGCCATGAGACCAATCGAGGTCTGGCAAGTGCAATCAATACTGGATTGATGATGTCCAAAGGCAGCACGATATGCATATTGAACAGTGATACGCTCGTAACGCCGAATTGGTTGTCCGGTATGCTGAATTGCTTACACAGCAACATAGAATTTGGTATGGTTGGATCCGTGTCGAACCGTGTTGACGGCGAACAGCAGATACCTGTGCCTTACGAACATGTCAAAGATATGTATGACTTTGCTGCTGAATATAATATCCCAGATCCAAGCCGGTGGCATAGCACAGATCGTTTGTTCCATGTGTGCCGCCTTATGCGCCGCAGCACATTTGAAGCGAATGGATACTTTGACGAGCGATTTGAGAATAGCGGATTTGCAGATGAAGATTATCATTTGCGCATGCGGCTGCTAGGGCTCAAGCTTATCGTATCGAGGGACGTATTTATCCATCGCTCGTTCCAAGGAAGCCTGCAGGAGCAGGACGGTCACACTCAATCTAGTCAGGATAAGCATGCGGCTTTCTTTCAAGAGAAGTGGGGCAATGCTTATGATTGGCTTCAGCGTATTCGTACGCAGCATGGGATGCTTGCGGGCCGGCAATGTCAGGCATTTTATCCGTCTCAGGTGGCAGTTACTGGACTAAACGATGCAAATTATTGGATTGAAAATGGGGCAAAACGTCCTGTTCAAGGGGAGTTACGTATCCCGATTGTAAGGGTAAGTCAGCTTGAATTGCGAGGCTGGCCAACAGGAGTACCGATTGAGGCTGCTGCGGTTGCGCAGAAATGGAGTAAACAGCATGCAACAGAGGGAAGGATTCCTGACGGTGCTGTATTTAAAACAGAACTAGGCAAGTATTATCGTCGTGAGGGTGAAGCATGCAGAGAGCTTGTTAGTGATCATGCGCTGAACCGCTGGGGATTCGCTGATAAGGTAGCAATCCGTACGGAACAAGAGAGAAGCGACCTTACGGAACAGTTGCCAATTATGGCGCACCCGGTCATTCATTCCTATCACATTTGAGGAATTGAAGAATGGAAGCTAGGCCTTGTGCTTGGGAGGGGAGAATATTGCAACATTTCATCACGGACATGATTGGTCAAATGTCATATACGCAGCGGCATATGGCGCGCGTGCTTGACGCAGAGCGGCATGTAGCGGCTCGCATGGCGCAAATCGTGCATGCACTGCCAGATGTTGACCCTCAATTCGGGGGGGAGAACGATTATAAGGAATACTCCCAGGCATTAACGAAAAGTATCGTAGCTTATCTGAACGGAATCGCGGAGCTAGAGGAAGCGATGGCGGAACAGCTGCAGCATGTGTTGAAGGAGATTTCGGATGATGCAGAGGAATAATGCGCATGCAAGGGGGGATCTGCATGAATAGAGAACAGTCCTATCACGGCATTCTGGAGGCTATGGCCAAGATGCAGGGCAATGTAGCGAAGATCCTAGAAGCTAAAGCAGTAGAGGCCGAAAAGATGCGCAACTGGACGTTGAATCATATGACAGAGCATTCGTTCACGAATCATCGGGAACAGATTGTCGAACCTCTTGACGTGCATGCGCAAGTGGTTGAAGTAATCGAGAGTTTGACGAAGCTGCAAGTCAGTCTGTCCCACAATATGAAGGTACTGCTCCGGCGTGAGGAATCCGAGGGTTACGGGGATAGCCTCGGAGGGGGCATGTTGAATGGAGAGTTCGGAATAGGAGACAAAATGTAATGGCTGCAGCGCACGAGGAGCAGCAGGTGCAGATTGAAATGATCAAGGCTATTGTGCAGAGCCAATCCGCATTGGCACGTATGTTGAATCAAATGGCTGACCTCACAGCACATTCAGAAGCTGCAACGAAATTGCTCAAGGACAATATTCGTCTGTTGTCCATGTATCAGCTTGCACTATGCGGCATGGTCACAGGTTTTCAGACCCGTATTCGCAAGACAGGCACAGCTGCGCCTCCATGGCTGCATCCGGATTGTCAATTCGAGGAGATGAGAGTGGAGGAGGGAGAAGTTGCAAGTGAATAAGCTGAAGCGAGCACGGAGATCCCGGCGGCAAATAGGACAGCAGAAGTTGGTTAGCGGCATTGGATCAACGGGAAGCGTAAGGAAAGCGGGCAAGCAGGTTCCGCAACGGAAATCGCAACGCCGTCTTCAGGTTGTGAAGCAGCCCGATCGTCGGCGTACAACGAAGCAATTTGCCTCAACACATTCGACTCATCATCGCATTCAGCATCCTGCATATCAAGATGGATATCGGGTGGGGTATGCGAAAGGATATGAAGATGCACATCAACTGTCCTATGCCAATCAAGCATAACGAAGTGAACAGTCTGACACTTGCATGGGCAAGAGGAGGGCTGTTTTTTAATGGCTATCGAGTGATAGGATTCGAGCAAGAAGGAACTTGAACAAGTATCACGTTTGGGTAAACGGGGTAGAACGATGCGCAGTTGTATGCCTGCGCATCGTCAGAAACTTGATTTTCGTTTACAGCTCTCTATTAATTGGTTTCAAGGGGAGAGACATAGCTTCCTGCTTGAATGTGGCTCCAGTTGTATGACGTCAAGCGTGGTTCCGCCTACCAGAGGTAGATCGAGCCACATGCGCATAACGCTTACTCCCCATGCACGAGGAATGATCGTATCCCACATGATTCCACGCTGCTGCACTTCCCATTGGGAGATCGCCTTGTGAGCTCGTAGACGGGTGCTGCCGCTATAGTTGTGTTCCGTACTGTCGAGTAGCTGTTCACGCGGTTGAAGTCGAATATAAACAAGGTCGGAAGCAAGATGAACATCCATCTCTTCTGGTTGAACGATTCTGTCTCCATGCTGCTCGTTCCATTTTCCCCAGTGTTCAGATAGCTTGTGACTTAGTAATTGTGCAAGTTCTAGGTCTTGCATATCGTGCCTCCTCTCGATGAGATGCAATATCTGCCGTGCAGATCGAAATCGATTGCAAGCAGCGTCTCAGTTGTTGTGCGTATCCTACCTTTTGGAATAGAGATTGTAAATAGAATCCAATCCAGGAAATCCAAACAAATGGTCAAACAAAGCGTTTACATACAGGTATTTATTTAAATTTCTTTGTTTTTCTCATGAAATCATCGCCGCATAAGCAAAGTTGAGAAATTGCGAGGTAATGATGCTGTAATGAGAGATAAGATGGGATTAGTTGATCACAATTGCCCGGAAATGGAGAAATTATGGTTTTCATTTCATTTACAGCAGGAGGGGGAAAGGCGTAAGATTCAGTTCAGCAACAACAACGTTATCCGTTGCGTCTCAATCGCTGAATTCCGCAGGAAGCGGAAGCGGGGGAACCAATAAAGCGAATGGAGCTGAGTGGACAGTCAGCAGCCACCGTTCGCATGGGGTGAATCCGGCACAGGATTGCTGTCCTGGCTGGTAGGGCGACTCTTCGCGCCCGAATCCGTCAGCTAACCTCGTAAGCGTACGGGAGAGGCGCGCCTGATCATATGGCGACGCACCTCTTTCTTGCAAGTAGGGCTTCGGACAGATGAACAGGAGGAACTGGATATGTACGATGCGGACCGGGTCATTACAGTGTTCGCAGGCTGTGAGACGGGGATTGAATTCATACGTCAGTTGAAAGGAGCAGGATATTCGGTGGCGGGAATTGCCCATAATGGGCGATTGGCAAAGCGATTGGAAGGTATTGGCGTTCATTCCATATGCCCAATCAATACGACGGAGCCGAAGGCATGGGCCGTCCCTCATGTCCCGATTGGCCGAATCTATGTGTTTGAACAGAGCTTTGCGCTTTCCTGCCGGCTGCTTCAAATATGCCGGCAATGGACGACGGATCCGATCACAATCGTTACGAAGCGTCATCATCCGCAGTCGATCTACCGATTGCTTGGTGCAAATTACGTCATTTATACGCAATCGGATCAAGTTTCATTTTTACTATCAGATATCATCTAATTTATCCATATAGGCAATGCTCACCGCTGAATCCCATTCATGGGAACGGGGGAACCAACGTTAGTGCGCCAGCTGTACATCTGCAGTTCGCGCAAGGGGTGAATCCGGCACAGGAATCCGTTCCTGGCTGGTAGGGCGACTCTTCGCGCCCGAATCCGTCAGCTAACCTCGTAAGCGTCCAAGGAGGCAGCCTTTATTTCGTCGTGGAACATTACGCGCACGTTTATTTAACAATGCGTGAGTGAAGCCACACGGAAAGGGTCCCTCTTTCCGTGTGGCTTTTTGTGTTGCCTGCGCGTTCCTACTGAGCGAGAAGTCTTGGTAGGAGCGGGATCGCGGCAGCATTGCCTGGAGAGATAAGAACCTTATTCAGGAGGAGGAAGGGACTATGTTTGATGCAGTCATGATGATTCTTCTCGCACTGCTTGGACTAAGCGTAATGGGCATTCTCCATTGGTGCAAGGCGGAAGTGGATGAACGGGGTGATCGCTCATGATGATCGTGTTATTCACCTTGATTACGGCGCTGTTCATTTATTTGTTATATGCCTTAGTCAAGCCGGAACGATTTTAGTTTGGGCAGAGTGATTGATGATATTTGTACATTAGAGAAGGGTGGAACGGAACAATGAGTGCAATCGAATGGATCGCCATTGGAATTACCTTATTGCTTGCCTTGGCGATAGCGCGTCCGATCGGAATATATATGGCAGGGGTGTTTGATAATAGCGGAGCTCCAAGACCGCTGGATCTTGTATTTGGTCCGATAGATCGTTTTTTATTTAAGTGTTTCGGCATTAAGGATCAATCGCAAAGCTGGAAGGCATACGCCTTTACAGCAGTTGCCACGAACGTGCTAATGATTGTGGTGACGTATGCAATATTCCGCCTTCAAGGGGTATTGCCGCTGAATCCGAATGGCATTCCTGGCATGGAACCGGGAGTAGCATTCAATACGGCGATCAGCTTCATGGCGAATACGAACTTGCAGCACTATAGCGGTGAAAGTGGACTGTCTCCGCTGTCACAAATGACGGGCATTATTTTCTTGATGTTTACGTCACCTGCTACTGCGCTTGCGGCAGTAATGGCGATTATTCGCGGTTTGACTGGCAAGCCGCTCGGCAACTTCTTGGCAGATCTTGTGCGTTCGATTACGCGCATTTTCCTGCCTATTGCGATCGTTGCCAGTGTACTGTTTATCTGGAATGGGGTTCCGCAATCCTTAAGTCCAATGGAAAGTGCAGTAACCGTTGAAGGAGCAGAGCAGCACATTCCGCTCGGCCCTGTAGGAGCCATGATGTCGATTAAGGAGCTTGGCAACAATGGCGGCGGCCACTATGGAGCGAACTCCGCACATCCATACGAGAATCCGAACGGTGTGACGAATTTAATTCATATTTTACTCATGTTGATGCTGTGCACGGGGCTGCCGTTTGCCTACAGCCGCATGGTCGGCAACAAGAAGGAAGGGCGAGTGCTGTTCGTCTCCATGGCGATCTTGTTCCTTATTATGCTCGGATCATCGCTTACGGCCGAACATATGGGCAATCCTGTGCTGAACGCAGCAGGATTAAGTGGAACAGGCAGCATGGAAGGGAAGGAAGTGCGCATTGGCGTTGTGCAATCGTCACTGTATTCGGTCGTTACGACTGCATCGGAGACGGGCGGAGTCAATAATATGCATGACACGCTGACACCACTCGGTGGCTTGATCCCGATGGCGAATATGATGCTGAATACCGTATTCGGCGGCGTCGGTGCTGGATTTATGAACGTGCTGCTGTACGTCATGATCGCCGTATTTCTATCCGGTCTCATGGTCGGACGGACACCTGAATTTTTGGGCCGCAAGCTGGAAAGTAAGGAGATGAAACTGCTGGCGGTTACCTTGCTGGTGCATCCGATATTGATTCTAGTACCGACTGCAATTGCAGTTGCTACACAGGCGGACACCCTGTCCAATCCAGGATTCCACGGATTGTCGCAAGCGTTGTATGAGTTTACGTCATCCGCGGCGAACAATGGATCCGGGTTTGAAGGGTTGGGAGATGCAACGCCGTTTTGGAACATTTCCACAGGTATTGTCATGTTCTTAGGGCGCTACGTATCGCTCGTTACGCTCCTTGCCGTAGCAGGATCGATGGCGAAGAAGCAGCCAATTCCGAACACAAGTGGTACGTTTCAGACGAATACGGCGCTGTTCGGTATCGTATTTGTCGGCACAGTACTTATTGTGGGTGCTCTGACGTTCTTCCCGGTAGTCGTGCTCGGTCCGGTCGCAGAACATCTGACGTTGTGGAAATAAGGGGGAACGGAAAATGAAGACGGAAAAACAGATGAAAACACCTGCGCCATTTGAACCGGCGCGTACGCATACACATCAAGACAAGGAACGGAGCATGTTCCAAGGCAGCTTAATGCGGGCAGCATCGATCGATGCGCTGCGGAAGTTCGATCCGCGCCAGATGGTTAAAAACCCGATGATGTTTATTTGCGAGGTTGGCTTCGTTATTACACTGCTGCTTACGTTCGTGCCGGATGCCTTTGGTTCGCCAATGCCACGTTGGTTCAACGGCGCGGTCAGCTTCATCTTATTCATTACGGTTTGGTTCGCGAACTTTGCTGAGGCTCTCGCTGAAGGTCGCGGCAAGGCACAGGCGGATTCGTTGAAGCAGGCGAAGCGGGATTTGTGGGCGAACAAGATAACCGAAGGTGGAACGGTTCGCGTATCCTCATCCGAGCTCCGTAAGGGTGATGTCGTAGTCGTTCGTGAAGGGGAGACGATTCCTGGCGATGGCGAGGTCATCTCCGGATTGGCCTCTGTGGATGAATCAGCGATTACTGGGGAGTCTGCGCCAGTATTGAAAGAAGCAGGCGGGGATTTCTGCTCGGTAACTGCTGGAACGAAGGTAATTAGTGATGAGATTCGTATTCGGATTACAAGCGATCCGGGAGAATCGTTCTTAGATCGAATGATTTCATTAGTTGAAGGCGCGCAGCGCAAGAAGACTCCGAATGAGCTTGCTCTTCATACTGTACTTGTCAGCTTGACGCTTATCTTCTTGGTTGTCGTTGTGACCTTGCCTGTATTCAGTCATTATTTGCAGGTCGAATTGAATGCGGCGGTGCTAATTGCCCTGCTGGTCTGCTTGATTCCTACTACGATTGGGGGGTTGCTGTCCGCGATCGGTATTGCAGGTATGGACCGCGTAACTCGGTTCAATGTCATTGCAACGTCAGGTAAGGCGGTTGAAGCCTGCGGGGATATTCATACAATTATTCTAGATAAGACGGGAACCATTACGTTCGGGAATCGCTTGGCTCATGAACTCATTCCGGTGCAAGGAACGAATGTAAACACATTGTCTCAGTGGGCAGCTGTTGCCTCTCATCATGATGAGACACCTGAAGGTCGCTCTGTCGTGGATTGGGTATCCAAGGCAGGAATTAAGTATGAAGCAGAACTTGCTATACAAGGGGAATTCATCCCGTTCAAAGCGGAAACACGCATGAGCGGTGTTGACCTGAAGGATGGGCGCAGCGTGCGCAAAGGGGCTGTTGATGCGGTGAAACGCTGGGTTATCGCCCAGGGAGGTACCGTTCCGCAGGATTTGGATGCCAATTCAGATGCGATTGCTTCTGCTGGCGGAACGCCGCTGGCTGTGGCCGTCGGACGCGATATTTATGGGCTGATCTACTTGAAGGATACGGTGAAGCCAGGCATGCGGGAACGGTTCGAACAGCTTCGCCGCATGGGCATTCGCACCGTCATGTGTACAGGGGATAATCCACTGACGGCAGCAACCATTGCTCGGGAAGCGGGGGTAGATGACTTCATCGCAGAGAGCAAGCCAGAAGATAAGCTGGCTCTGATTCGCAAGGAGCAGGCGGCAGGCAAGCTGGTAGCAATGACTGGAGACGGTACGAATGATGCTCCGGCACTGGCGCAGGCGGATGTCGGCATCGCGATGAACAGCGGCACGGCAGCAGCGAAGGAAGCGGCAAATATGGTCGATCTCGATTCTGATCCGACGAAGGTCATTGAGGTGGTATCGATCGGCAAGCAGCTTCTCATGACGCGTGGCGCATTGACGACATTCAGTATTGCGAACGATGTGGCGAAATACTTTGCTATCATTCCAGCAATGTTCATGATTGCCATTCCGCAGATGTCAGCCCTTAATATTATGGGCTTGCATTCGCCCGTATCGGCCATTTTGTCGGCGCTTATTTTTAATGCCATCATCATTCCGTTATTAATTCCGCTGGCGGTCAAAGGCGTGGCGTATAAGCCGATGTCTTCGGCTAAGCTGCTGCAGCGCAACCTGTTCGTATACGGCTTGGGCGGATTAGTAGCTCCGTTCGTCGGCATTAAGCTGATCGATCTAATTGTGGGCATTTTAGTGTAACCTTGCAACAATTGTAACTGCAAATAGCCGAATAACAACCTTAACTGTAATAGCTGAGTAGCTGTCCCAAATTGTAATTAGCGGCAATAACTGAAATAACGCTAATGGTTGGTATGTAGATAGAGAAGATTGTTGAAATAATCATATCGGGTTCAAGCAAGGAAGAAGAGAGGATGAACGAACATGACAGAGCGTATGAATATTGGTGGAGCGATGGTGCGGACGACAATCGGCTTGCTGCTGCTGTGCGGCCTTGCTTATCCATTTGCGATGACGGGGCTTGCACAGGCGGTAATGCCGAATCAAGCGAACGGCAGCATGATATACAATGAGAAGGGGCAGTTGCTGGGCTCGAAGTTGATCGGACAGACATTTACAGAACCGCAATATTTCCATGGGCGAATATCTAGCATCGGGAACGATGCTGCTGGCTCTGGTTCGCCGAACTACGCTCCTTCGAATCCAGCGCTTAAAGAGAGAGTTGAGAAGTCAGTTGAGGAATGGGGCAAGGAGAATCCAGATGCGGATGTGAAGCGGATTCCACAGGATTTGCTGACCAACTCTGCCTCGGGACTGGATCCGCACATTACACCGGAGGCGGCACGTGTACAGCTGCCTCGTGTAGCGAAGGCTAGCGGAATCTCGAAGGAACGACTTGAAGAGTTGATTACGAAATATACAGAAGGAAGAGACTTGGGAGTATTCGGTCAACAGCGCATCAATGTATTGTTGCTGAACCTGGAAGTACAGCACGAAATGAAAGGTTAGGTGTCGGCTGTGAATGAAGGGGATGAGTACCGTAGGCAATCGCCGGAAATGATATTGCGAATGCTTGAGCAGATGAAGCGGGGAAGGCTGCGGATTCTTATGGCTGTTGCCAGTGGGGCGGGCAAGACGACACAGCTGCTGCTGGAAGGGGTGAATTGTACCAAGCAAGGGCTGGATGTGGTGTACGGCACAGTGCTGCCGACGCAGGAAATATGGAATGAGGCTGGGCTGCACGTTGGCATTGATTCTTCCCCCATTCAAGCCATTCCGATGATCGCATGGCAGAGGGATGGACAGGATCGTTACGACATCGATGTGGAGGCCATTACAGTTCGGATGCCGGATGTGGTGCTTATTGATGGACTTGCTCATCGCAATCGACCGGAAGCCTTACGTTCAACGAGGCTGGAAGATGTAAGAGAATTGTTGAAACGGGGCATGAACGTAATTGCGACGATGAATGCTTATGAAGAGGAAAGTGTTCAAGCTGCGGCAAAGAAAATGACCGGCGTCGTCAGCGAATGGACGATACCAAGTGAGGCATTGAAGGAGGCAGACGAAGTCCGCCTCCTTGATGTGTCTGCAGAGTCTTTAATGGAGCGTAGAATGCAGGGGCAGTTCAGTCGAGCTAAGCATTCGCGGAAGCATCGAGCGGAAGAGCGAAGCCGTATAAGTATATTGCGCGAGCTCGCGCTCCGCACGATGGCGGAGCATGTCAACGGCTCACTTGAGCAGCATCGGAATGAGATGGGCCTTACAGGCCCTTCGGGAGCTTCCGAACGGATTCTTGTTCTTGCACAATACGGCTGGAATGGATCGATTCATATTCGAAGAGGGCAGCAAATTGCGAAGCGGCTTAACGGTGAACTGTATATTGTGACCTTTGTTCAGCCAGATATGGAATTGACGACGGAGCAGGCTGCATTCCGCCGCTCGCTGAAGAAGATGGCGATGAAGACGGAAGCGGTATGGGAGGAGATTCCTTCCCGAACGCGCCACGATATGGCATCTGCATTGGCTGAATATGCGAAGATGCATGGGATAACCCGCTTCGTACTCGGCCATTCTCGTCAGACGCGGTGGCAGGAGCTGTTGAAAGGTTCGCTGATTGGAGCTCTGCTGAAACGTATCGAGCTGACGGACTTGTTCCTCATTGCCGATCACTCGATTGCAGAGGGGGAGCGGATACTGCCTGCCCGCCTATCCGGCGCAGCTGAGGCTGAGACGCCATTTAAGCGGGTGACGGAACAGCGGGTTCAAGAGAAGGCAGCCGGACTAAAGCGAGGGAAGCTGAAAGTGATTATTGGTGCGGCACCAGGGGTAGGGAAAACCTATCATATGCTTCAGGAAGGCAACCGCTTGCGGGAGCAGGGCGTTGACGTCGTCATTGGCTTGCTGGAAACGCACGGGAGAGCGGAGACAGCCGGTCAAGTAGGAGGGCTTCCGGTTATTCCTCGCAAGCGCATTGCGTATAATGGCAAGATGCTGGAGGAGATGGATACGGAGGAGCTGCTCCGCATTCATGCAGAGGTTGTACTTGTCGATGAGCTGGCGCATACGAATGTGCCGGGAAGTATTCGAGCCAAGCGATATGAAGATGTCTTATGTTTGCTTGAGGCGGGGATATCCGTCGTGACGACGGTCAATGTCCAGCATATTGAAAGCTTGAATGATGCAGTAGAGCATGTAACAGGAGTACGCGTGCGTGAGACAGTTCCGGACATCGTGCTTCGGCAGGCGCGGGAGATTCAATTGATTGATGTAACGCCGCAGACGATCCAGGAACGAATGCGCGCTGGGTTGATCTACAAGGCGGATAAGGTAGATCAAGCCTTATCGAATTTCTTCCGTACGCCGAATCTGATTGGCCTGCGGGAGCTTGCACTGCGCGAGGTTGCTGACGATGTGGATGAGCGATTGGAGTCATGGGAACGAAGAGCACTGTTCCGTGGACCGTGGCGGAGGCAGGAAGTGATATTCGTATGTATCGACTCTGACGTGCGGCCCGAGAGATTGGTGCGCCATGGCTTCCGCATTGCCCATCGCTTGAAGGCGCCTATGCATGTGGTACATCTGCCTATTGCTCCATGGAGAAGAAGAGGAAAGACGGCAGATATAGAGAAGGAGATGGCCGCTGTGCAGGCATTGACCGAACGGCTTGGCGGTACGTACCAAGAATATGAGGCAGTTGCACGCAGAAGATGGGCCAGTACGGCTGTGTATGTAGCAGATCAACTGCGGGCAAGCCAAATCATCGTAGGGATGCCGAGTCGTGTACGCCGCTTGGGCAGGTTAGGAGCTATGAAGGCGTTGGTGCGTCATGCGAGGCATATGGATGTGCTAGTTCTCTCTGAATGGGAGGACTTGCGAGTGCGATAACCTATTATCTATCCCTCTATTTATCTATTTTTATATCAATGCCATGAATCATAGCCTTGCCGGGCTATGATTTTTTTGTTCACAAATTAGACACGGGTTTTTAAGTTACCTTTCAGCCTCTTTTCAGCTTGATTTAGAGTTGAGTCGTTAACATGAGTATAGCGATTCATACAGACTTACTTAGTTAACATGGGTGAGGTATGTCTTGGATGAAGTCTGGACAAGGGGGATACAGATGTTAGAAGTGAAGGACGTTAGTAAGCTGTACAACGAGCGTCGTGGTGTTCAGCATATCGACTTCTCTATGGCGCGCGGCGAAGTTGTGGGCTTTCTAGGCCCTAACGGTGCGGGGAAGACGACGACGATGCGGATGATTACGGGATATTTGCATCCGACAAGCGGGAGCATCTCCATTGATGGCATTTCCATGGCAGACCATGGGGGTACGGCCAGAAGCAAGATTGGTTATTTGCCGGAAAGCCCGCCGCTGTACCCAGATATGACGGTGAAGTCGTATTTGCGTTTTGTGGCGGATATAAGAGGTGTATCGGTACGAGAACGCAGCGTGCGAATTAGTGAAATGGTAGACAGATTGGGCTTGCAAGGCAGAGAAAATCAGGCGATTCGGGGGCTATCCAAGGGCTACAAGCAGCGGCTAGGACTTGCGCAAGCCATCATTCACAAGCCGGATCTGCTTGTTCTGGACGAGCCTACATCAGGGCTAGACCCGAATCAGATCGTGGAAATACGCCAGCTCATTCGAGAGCTCGGGGAGCAGCATACGGTATTGCTTAGTACACATATTCTCCCGGAAGTGAACACACTATGCAACCGGGTCATTATTATTCATCAAGGGCAAATTGTGCTTGACGAGCTGCCTGAACAATTGGGAACTGCACTTGGTCAAGAATCGAAGCTGCATCTCATTGTGAAGGGAACAGCTGCTGAGGTGGTTGAAGCGATAACGGTTATTCCCGAGATCGCCCACATCGAATCTGAAAGCAATGATCAAGAGGTTCATCTTCAGGTTACTGCGAAGGAGCAGGCGGATATAAGGGAAGCTCTTTTTTTCACTTTGGCTAATGCAGGGTATCCCCTGCTAGAGATGAAGCGGGAATCGACAAGTCTGGAGGATGTATTTACGAGATTGACGACAGAGGAGGAGTCTGGTGATGCGCAGATTTAGCGCGATATTTCGCAAAGAAATGCTCGCATATTTCACATCGCCGACATCTTATGCGGCTTTCTCGGTGTATGTGTTGATTTCAGGGATTATGTTTTATTTGAATTTTGTATTGTTCCAACCTAGTATCGTCGATTTCCGGCTTGTAACGGGCAATACCACATTTATGTATATTTTTATCATTCCCTTGTTGACGATGCGGCTGTTCGCAGATGAATTCCGCCACGGTACCGATGAGCTGCTGCTTACTTCGCCTGCCCGTCTGAGCGAGATTGTTCTTGGCAAATATGCTGCAGCATGTGTCTTGATGGTTGTGCTTGTCGGGTTTAGCTTGGTGTATCCATTCGTCATGTCGTTCTTCGGAACATTGGATATGCGTGTGCTGCTGACTTCTGTACTCGGATTGCTGCTGCTTACGATTGCAATGGCTTCTATTGGCTTATTTGCATCTGCACTGTCTGAGCATCAGATGGTAACCGCCATCGCTGCATTCGTGATCCTGCTCATGTTCTGGCTGCTGGATGCCATTCCTTCTTCTGCCGTCGGTGATTGGATTGCTCCATTTTCGATGAACAATCGATTGCAGTCCTTTATGAAAGGGGTACTGAATGGGCCGGACGTACTCTTTTTCCTAACACTCGCGATTGTATTTGTCGTGCTGAGTATCCAAGTACTTGAAAGAAAACGGTGGAGGTAACGAATGATGAACAAGTGGCTGCGAAGAACGAATGCGGCAGTACGATCAGTCGCTGTCCTCGGAATTTTTGTGTTGTTGACCTATTTTCTACAATCGATGACGGGGTGGCAGTGGGACTTCACGAAGAATAAGTCTTTCACGCTATCGGAACAAACGATTGCCGCTCTGACTTCGGTCGAAGATAAGGTCAATGTGAAGCTGTTCTATACGCCGCAGGATGATCCTGTGCTAATTAGGGAAGTTGCTGACATGGCAGAACAGTATGCACTGCGAAATAAACATATTAAGGTCGAACAAATTGATTTAATGAAGGAACCCTCCCTAGCACAGCAATATGGCTTAGCGGGGAGCTCCCTTGTGTTCGAGCGCGGAACGAAGCGCAAGACTGTTGGACTGTATGAGATGTTCAGTGGTGGAGAGGACTATGGGGCTTATCGTTTTAGTGGCGAGGAAAAAATGACCCAAGCACTTAGAAGCCTAACATCTGAGCGCAAAGCAACAGCTTACGTATTGTCTGGCCATGAAGAGCTGCCGTTGTCGCAAGTAACTGCCCTCCGCTCCAGCTTGGAAGAGGACAATATCCAAGTCAAAGAGCTGAATTTATATCGAGAAGGTGCAGTCCCACAGGATGCGGACATGGTCATGATACTAGGCGCCAACAAAGATATTACGGATAAGGAAGCGAAGCTTCTGCAACAGTATGTGGATGACAAGGGGAAGTTGTACATTGCGCTTGGCTTCAATCCAGACATGTCGAAATCTTGGAAGAACATTGACAGCTTGCTCAAGCATCTTGGTGTGACGAACAAGCATGCAGTCGCAGTCGAGCAGAAGAAGAGCACATTGTATGATCCATTTACGATTGTGCCTGAATACGGAGAGCATGAACTAACATCCAAGCTGTCGCAGTATAATTTGCTTACTTTGCTGACGTTGGGGCTGCCTTTAGAAGCTTCGTCTACCGATAAGCTGTCAGTGGAGCCGATCTTGAAGACTTCTACAACTTCTTATGGGGAGACAGATATTCCAAGGCTAATGCAAGAGGGAAGCGAACGCGACGATAAGGATCTTGCTGGACCATTAACGCTGGGCGTAGCCGTAACGACAACAGACGGGAAGCCAAAGGCAGTTATTATTGGTGGATCGAGTTATATCGAAGATCAGAATCTATATACGCAGGGTAATCGGGACTTCGCGCTGAATAGCATGAACTGGCTCCAGGGGAATCAAGAACAAGTGACGATCAGGCCACGGGAGAATGAAGCCTATCAAATTGCATACCTGACTCCTGGACAGGGCAAGGCAATTCTATGGACGACTGTTATCGGCTTCCCGGTGCTATTGCTTGGTATAGGGGCAGCATTATGGTGGAGAAGGAGACGGGCGTCGTGAATAATATGAGACAGATGAGAAGGCTCATCCCAACCTTTCTACTATTGATTGTATTCATAGCCGGTTATGTGTACGCCTCTACACACGATTTCTTCCGCACCAAACAGGAGAATACGGAGGCCGTGCCGCTCATAACGATGCAAGCGCAGGATATTGATTCTATTATGATAGCGGGGGAAGGTTCCCGAGTATCGCTTCATAAGAAGGGCGAACAGTGGGAGATGTTAGAGCCGCGTCCGTATCCGCTCAATTCGTATCCGATTAATGACTGGATCTCTATAGTGACAAAGGCGAAGGCAGATTCGATCGTTGAGGGAGAGTCAGCGAACCTTGGGAAATATGGCTTGGATAAGCCGACGTGGGTATTCCAGGCAACTGGTGCTAACGGGATAAGACATAATCTTAAGATCGGCAATGAAACCCCGATTTCAGGCACTTACTATGCAATGGTAGATGACAATAACAAGGTATATCAAGTCCCTGCTACTGAATGGTCGGGATTGAAGCGGAGCGCGTATGATTTTGTGTTGAAGGAACCGATAACATTCCCAATTGAACGGGTGGAACAATTCAGTTGGAGCTATGCGGGGAACACATATAACCTAAGTTCAAATGATGATTCAGGATCCGTTCCAACGAATGTGAGTGAGGGAGAATCTTCAGCAGGGAATTCAGATTCAGGCAATCAAACAGAGATGAATTGGTGGCTTCAGGACAAGTCTATTACTGAAGATAAAGCTAATGTGCTCATCAATCAATTCCGAGACTGGACTACTACCGAACTGCCGAAGCAGAAGAAGGAATTATTGGCAGGATCATCTCACGAGCCAGGTTGGAAGCTGGAACTCTCATTGAAGTCAGATGCCATCAATGCTACGGAGAAGAAGACATTTGAAGGATACATGATCGGAGAGAAGATATGGATTATCCCTCAAGACGGGCAATGGGCATATGCAGTACCAAAGGCGAAGCTTGATGAAGCAATCAAAGAATGGGGAAGTGCAGGAGAAAGTGCGTCTGCAACAGGAAAATAGAGTTTGTACGTGTTCATGAATATAAGCAGGAATGCATGTGGGGCTGTCCCAAGAATGTGAGCTAGTCCTGCTAGATGAACAAAGACGCTTCCGGAACCACTGTATTGGTGGAGATGGAAGCGTCTTTTTATGGTGCGCCCGGCATGGGCGATAACTAGGCGGTGAAAGTCCGCTACAGGCTTGGCAGTAGGAACTGTTAGCTGAAGGCAAGGGTGTCCGTCGCGAGGCGGAATCTGAAGGAAGCCGGAGGC
>NZ_JAMAVT010000109.1:0-258 GCF_023713665.1 Paenibacillus sp. MER 180
TCTGCTAAGGCTAAATACTCCCTGGTGACCGATAGTGAAGCAGTACCGTGAGGGAAAGGTGAAAAGCACCCCGGAAGGGGAGTGAAATAGAACCTGAAACCGTGTGCTTACAAGAAGTCAGAGCCCTTTCTATGGGTGATGGCGTGCCTTTTGTAGAATGAACCGGCGAGTTACGTTTGCGTGCAAGGTTAAGGTGAAGAGCTGGAGCCGAAGCGAAAGCGAGTCTGAATAGGGCGAATAAGTACGTAGGCGTAGACC
>NZ_JAMAVT010000110.1:0-257 GCF_023713665.1 Paenibacillus sp. MER 180
TGTGAATGAGGTAGCAATACCTCGTCAAAAGATATGAGCAGTTCAAACTTAACTTTAACGGAGAGTTTGATCCTGGCTCAGGACGAACGCTGGCGGCGTGCCTAATACATGCAAGTCGAGCGGACTTTATGGAGTGCTTGCACTCCTGATAGTTAGCGGCGGACGGGTGAGTAACACGTAGGTAACCTGCCCATAAGACTGGGATAACCCACGGAAACGTGAGCTAATACCAGATAGGCATTTTCCTCGCATGAGGG
>NZ_JAMAVT010000111.1:0-256 GCF_023713665.1 Paenibacillus sp. MER 180
GGTCTACGCCTACGTACTTATTCGCCCTATTCAGACTCGCTTTCGCTTCGGCTCCAGCTCTTCACCTTAACCTTGCACGCAAACGTAACTCGCCGGTTCATTCTACAAAAGGCACGCCATCACCCATGTATAGGGCTCTGACTTCTTGTAAGCACACGGTTTCAGGTTCTATTTCACTCCCCTTCCGGGGTGCTTTTCACCTTTCCCTCACGGTACTGCTTCACTATCGGTCACCAGGGAGTATTTAGCCTTAGCA
>NZ_JAMAVT010000112.1:0-255 GCF_023713665.1 Paenibacillus sp. MER 180
GCAGATGGTCCTGCCAGATTCCCACGGGGTTTCACGTGTCCCGCGGTACTCGGGATCCGTCTCGGAGGGCATTTACTTTCAATTACAGGGCTTTTACCTTCTATGGCGGGCCTTTCCAGACCTCTTCATCTAATAAACACCTTTCTGACTCCATGTGAGACGTCCCACAACCCCAAGGAGCAAGCTCCTTGGTTTAGGCTCTTCCGCGTTCGCTCGCCGCTACTTACGGAATCACTATTGTTTTCTCTTCCTGAG
>NZ_JAMAVT010000113.1:0-255 GCF_023713665.1 Paenibacillus sp. MER 180
CTTTCATGCTTAAGGAACGACCGATCTTGAACGTAGCAAGTGTCTCATCAATCAACTTGTTCTTAAATTCACTACCGCGATCGGTATGGAATAATTGAATTTGACTTAGATTTCCTTGCACAGAAGCGAAGGCTCGTGTGACTAAAGCTGCGTCCTTTTTCGGCCCTGCACTTGAGCCAATGATCTCTCGATTAAAGAGGTCAACTAATACACAGATGTAGTGCCATCTGTTTTTGACTTTGACATACGTTAGAT
>NZ_JAMAVT010000114.1:0-255 GCF_023713665.1 Paenibacillus sp. MER 180
GACATCCCCGGATCAATGCTTGCTTACAGCTCCCCGAGGCATTTCGTTGTTCGCCACGTCCTTCATCGGCTCCTGGTGCCTAGGCATCCTCCGTGTGCTCTTACTAGCTTAACCTAGTATGCTCATTACTGAGCGTATATCAACTAAAAGGATGATTCTAAGACACTTCACTTTCGCGATTCAGTTTTCAAGGTACAAGTGAAAGAAACATAACTGTTCTTTCAAAACTGACAACGAGCAATCGTTTGGTTTGGA
>NZ_JAMAVT010000115.1:0-255 GCF_023713665.1 Paenibacillus sp. MER 180
ACAGGTTGAAATTCCTGTACCAGCGTAACCGTTATGAGCAATGGGGGGACGCAGAAGGATAGGGACGCGAGCTGATGGATGCTCGTCCAAGCAGTGAGGCCGATGTGTAGGCAAATCCGCACATCATCAAGGCTGGGCTGTGATGGGGAGGGAAAATTATAGTACCGAAGGTCTTGATTTCATGCTGCCAAGAAAAGCCTCTAGCCAGGTGAAGCTGCCCGTACCGCAAACCGACACAGGTAGGTGGGAAGAGAA
>NZ_JAMAVT010000116.1:0-255 GCF_023713665.1 Paenibacillus sp. MER 180
CCCTCATGCGAGGAAAATGCCTATCTGGTATTAGCTCACGTTTCCGTGGGTTATCCCAGTCTTATGGGCAGGTTACCTACGTGTTACTCACCCGTCCGCCGCTAACTATCAGGAGTGCAAGCACTCCTTCAAGTCCGCTCGACTTGCATGTATTAGGCACGCCGCCAGCGTTCGTCCTGAGCCAGGATCAAACTCTCCGTTAAAGTTAAGTTTGAACTGCTCATATCTTTTGACGAGGTATTGCTACCTCATTCA
>NZ_JAMAVT010000117.1:0-255 GCF_023713665.1 Paenibacillus sp. MER 180
GAGGAGATGCTTTGCCACACCGAATCTGGGATGAGTCATACATGGAACTTCAACACGCTACCCGCCAGCATGAGTTTGTTACATCGTTATATGTGCAAGCCAACCTCAACACTAGGGCACTGTTAGATCAAGTAATTCCAGCTTATGAAGGAGTGTTTAGTGACCTGTACTCGGCTACATCACTAGATGTTTTGCAGAGCTGTCTGCAAGGACAAATGGATAAGGCGGAGATTATAGAGAAAGTCCTAATAAAAT
>NZ_JAMAVT010000118.1:0-249 GCF_023713665.1 Paenibacillus sp. MER 180
TTTTAGAATTGAATAAGTTTTATGTTTGGTAAGGCTGGCCTCTATTCAAGATAGCGTAAATGTGATGCAATAGCTTGTTGGCGCAAGCGATCACTGTTACCTTATAGGGCTTGCCTTCTTTCTTTTTCGCTCATAGTACGATGCTAACCGTCTGTTATTTCCTTGCCGAAGTCCACACTGCACCGCTAGATATAACGATCTACGCAGACGTTTTGACCCGCGCTTCGTTATTCGGTTACTGCTAGCTGT